>JASJEK010000176.1 GCA_030064915.1 Xenococcaceae cyanobacterium MO_234.B1 | reverse complement strand
ACTTTAGTACTAGATTGTTTCCGTTGCAAGAGATTGTTTTGAGTATATTCAATTCCAGCTTGAGGACTACGATTTAAGTCTTTGTTGATATAACCAACTATTTCTGCCACCATGTCTTCATGGGGATATATACGAGAATAATGGGGTCTGAGGTCTAAACCATCAATTCTGAGTTGAGTAATTTTATCTCGGACAGATTCTGGTAGATTAGTAGCTAAGCGAATACCGGTACCCTTTTTGCTAAAAATTGCCAAAAATTCTTCTGGGGTTTTAGTTTGTAAAATATCCGCTAAGTTATTAGCTATCTCTTCTGGGGGAACGAGTTTAGAATTTCTCCTAAACAGATTAGGATGAACGTAGAGTTCGTAGGTAATGCGGTCTGTAGCTAATACATTTTGCTTACGATCTACAATTTGACGGCGAGGACTATAAAATTTGATTGTATCTGTCTGCTGTCCTTGAGCAATTTCTCTTAAAGTTTTCCCCTCACGTGCTTGTTCATAGACAATAATCGGGTTGATAACTTGTAGATAGTATAGTCTACAAGCTAATCCCACTGTACCTAATACTAATATCCCCCAGACGAGAAAGAGTCTCAAGGATACTTTAAAATTATGACGTTGCTTTTTGACAGTGGAGCGTTTTCTAGCAGATGGTGGGATACGGCGAGTTAGTAATTTATTTTTAGCCATTATTTGCTACTATTCATAGCGATTGTTGTTCTGCACCAGATAATTAAGCTTAATAACTTAGAGGAATTGACTGGAAAGGAGAATAATTATCTTGGCTATCTATGGAAGATTCAGAATTCACCTTAGTTGCTTTCAGAACAATAACATCCTCAGGTTGCAGATAAGATAGTTGCTGTTGAGAATTTTGAGCTTCTTGTTGTGCTTGTCTGACAATATTATTCTTTAGAGTTTCGTTAGCTGCTGTTAACTCTCTTGCCTGACGTTGTAGAGATTTTAACTGTTCATATTCTTGACTCCATACTTGAGGAATGGGAACAGTATAGATATATACCACAGCACTACTCACCATTAAAAGAGAACCGATCCCCAAAGCAACTCTTTGTAAGACGAATAACGGTTTTAATCTAACAGAAGTTTGCTTCTCTTTAATAAAATCATGGTTGCGAGAAAGCTTTCCCACCACTTTATTGTGAGCTTTATTGTGAGATTGAGGAACTTGTTGAGTTTTATCTATTGGGGATGGTGCAGTATGAGATAGTGATTGTCTAGAAGCAGTTTGACGACTCGATGAGGTAGAACGTCTTTTAGTTACGGGAAAAGACTTAACGGAAAAGTTGGGTTGGAGAGCAGCAGTCATAAAAGTACAGATCGCCATTACTACAGGTTTCTGGCGAATTATAGCTTGTAAATTTTGAAAAAGGGACAAATCGATCAAATCTATTAATTTTTATACCAATTGGAAAAAGCAATGAGAGACTTAGTAAATGGAAAAATTCAAAATTCACAAGTTAAAAGTTAAAAATAACAATATATTTGGCAATTAATTGTAATAACAAGTAAATTCACTATATATTTAGCTAATAGGCGAGAATTAGTATTATTTATATCAAAGTACTTTTATGAATTTTTTTATAAAAGCTTAATTTTTTTTAATAAAACATATCTTACAAGTTCCTCTATTAATTCTTCATGGTGGAGCAGATCGAGTTACTTTACCTGAAAGCAGTCGAATTTTTTTGAACGCTTAACCCTAGCTGATAACTGATAACTGATTACTGATTACTGATTACTGAAATATGCATCGCGCCCAACCAAAACTAGATTTTATTCCTCCAACTTTTAATCCTTTTATGCTTCGGCTGGTTCATTGGTCACTGCCTATTTTACAAAGATTTCGCTTGCTATCTTGGCTGCCAGCAGGAATTAGCCCAATTGAAATAGTCAATGGAGAAACTTTAGTTAATCTTTACCATCAATTCCAGATTGGGAAAATTCGCCTGATCTTAGCCTTTCGTCATTGTGAAGTGGATGATCCTCTCAGTGGTTTGTATTTATTCTCTCGTGGGATGCCCAAGATTGCTCGTCAACAAGCCATTCCCTTACAATCCCCAATTCATAGTCATTTTATGTATGACAGAGGTATGACAATATGGGCTGGTGATTGGCTGGCTTGGTTGTTTGCCCAGATGGGGGGTATTCCTGTACATCGAGGTAAAAATCTAGACTGGCAAGCGATTAAGAAGGCAAGAGAATTATTGATTAATGGTAAGTTTCCATTAGTAGTTGCTCCTGAAGGTGCTACTAATGGTCATAGTGAAATTGTCAGTCCTCTAGAGCCTGGTGTAGCTCAATTGGCATTTTGGTGCGTAGAGGATTTGGCAAAGGCTAACCGTATCGAAAGAGTTGTCGTTGTTCCGATTAATATTCAGTATCATTACATTAATCCTCAGTGGTCAAAGCTTGATTGGTTGTTAAGTGAGCTAGAAGCGGATTGTGGTTTGTCGCAACAAGCAATAGACATTGCCAACACCAAAGAACCAGAAAAATTATATTACCCACGTTTATTGAGACTGGGGGAGTATCTTCTCTCAGAGATGGAAAGGTTTTATCATCGTTTTTATCATCGTCATCTGCCAGATTTATCTCAAGATTCGATTAGTTCAGAAGAAAATCTTACTGTCAGACTCCAAAAGTTATTAGATGTATCTTTACAAATAGGAGAAGAATATTTTGGTCTCAAGAAAAAGGGAAATATCATTGAACGCTGTCGTCGTTTAGAGGAGGCTGGTTGGAATTACATTTATCGCGAAGATCGGGCTGCATTTAAAAATTTATCTCCTCTCAAGCGAGGGTTAGCAGACTGGATCGCAGCAGAAGCTGATTTACGGATGCTGCATATGCGTTTGGTAGAAAGTTTTGTCGCAGTGACAGGTACTTATATTCAAGATAAACCTTGTTTTGAAAGATTTGCCGAAACAACCTTAATCTTATTTGATGCGATCGCCAGAATTAAAGGCAATAAAAATCCTCGTCGTCCTCGCTTAGGATGGCGCAAGAGCAAAGTAACTATCGGAGAACCAATTGCCGTAAGCGATCGCGCGATCGCTTATAGACAAAATCGTCAAGGTGCAAAACAGGCTGTTGCTCAATTAACCCAAGATTTACAAACAGCTTTAAATGAAATGATTGTTTAAA
Organism: Xenococcaceae cyanobacterium MO_234.B1; assembly: GCA_030064915.1. Taxonomy (GTDB): domain Bacteria; phylum Cyanobacteriota; class Cyanobacteriia; order Cyanobacteriales; family Xenococcaceae; genus JASJCP01. Next base: position 5,527 of record JASJEK010000176.1, on the reverse strand, counting down.
AAGTTCTAACGTGAGGCGTGGAATTCGGTTATAGTAATCAAAGCTAAAACCAATGTGCTTTTTAGCCATTGGATGTAAGCGTGCGACTTCAGTCGCAGTGATACAATTTCGACTTCATATCTTTATATATCAAAGACTTCAGCCATTGTATAATTGATTTTGATGTTGCAGCTTCGCAGTTGGACATCAGAACCTTGATAAAGCAATACAAAATATGGGGTTCTTCCCAAAAGTCTTTTGATAACCGTTGGAAAGGTAAAATTTTGTGCGGTTCAAGAGTGAGTAACATTTTTTGATCCCATAGCTTTGCATGGAGCTAAACACCTACCTAGGGTCACTAGGAAAGTTACGCCTGAAACAACACGGACATCTCAAGCGTTTGAGCCAAGCTCAAACGACGTGTCCTCTTTAACGAGATATGACTGGGGTTGCTCGGTCAGCGTAGGAAACTTCTGAACATGTATGGTTACAGAATGTATGGCTAGATCGGTGACGATTTAGCCCTGATTCCCAGAGACTTTAGTCCTGGGAGCGGGTCAATCTACTTATTACTATGATTCTACAGAAATTCCCGACTGGCTTTCTCTGGGGAGCAGCAACCGCAGCTTACCAGATTGAAGGTGCTTGGAATGAAGACGGTAAAGGAGAGAGTATCTGGGATCGCTTTACCCATCGCCCCCATACTATTCTCAATGGCGATCGCGGTGATATTGCCTGCAATCACTATCATCTAATGCCAGAAGATGTCTCTTTAATGGCACAATTGGGATTGTCCAGTTATCGCTTTTCTCTAGCTTGGACACGGATTTTACCAGCAGGAAAAGGTCAAATTAATCAGCAGGGATTAGATTTTTATGACCGTTTGGTTGACAAACTTCTAAAAGCCAATATCTTACCCCATGTAACCCTAAATCATTGGGATTTACCCCAGGCTCTCCAGGAAGAAGGAGGATGGGTAAATCGAGATAGTATTAATTGGTTTGCTGAATATGCTCAGATAGTCTTTGAGCGATTAGGCGATCGCGTTTCGTTTTGGAGTACCCACAATGAACCTTGGGTAATTGCTTTTTTAGGATACGCCCATGGTATCTTTGCTCCTGGTATAGCTAATTTTTCCCAAGCCTATCAAACTATTCATCATCTCCTACTTTCCCACGGCAAAGCAGTACAAATCTTTCGCCAGGGTAACTACCCAGGAGAAATCGGCATAGTGCTAAACTTGGAAAACTATCAACCCAAAACGAAAACAGAAGTAGATCGTCAAGCTTGTCAACGAGCTTATGACAATCTTGCTGGGTTGTTACTACAGCCTTTGTTCCAGGGTGATTATCCCCAACAACTATTCCAGTGGCTAGGTCAACACCAACCAGTAATAGCATCAGGAGATTTAGCCCTGATCAACCAACCGATTGATTTTCTTGGCGTTAACTATTACTCTACCTCAGCCGTTAGCTTTCACCATCACGGAGGTTTATTAAAAACAACCAGCCAACCAGTCTCTGCACCAGGTTGGGGGAAAACTAGCATGGGTTGGGGAATTAATCCTGCGGGTTTAAAGACTGTGTTATTAGATCTAAAGGATAATTATGGCAATCCCAAGATGTACCTGACCGAAAATGGCTGTGCTTTCCCAGATTTTCCCGATAGTCGCGGTTTTGTAGCTGACTGGGAACGGATTAACTTTCTCAGAGCCCACTTGTTGGCTGCTCATCAAGCGATCGCTACTGGGGTTAAACTTCAAGGCTACTATGTTTGGAGTCTGTTGGATAATTTTGAATGGGCGAGTGGTTATCAACCTAAATTTGGTCTAGTTAGAGTAGATTACTCGACTCAGCAGCGTATTCCTAAACAGAGTGCCTATTGGTATCGAGAAGTAATTAGCCAAAATGCAGTAGCAATATAATTTTTCAGTTGATAGCTCATAAGTACCTGTGCAAAATTAATTTAACATGATTGTGATGGGAGGGAACTCTTAACAGGGAACTCTTAACAGGTAACAATCAAAAGCAAAAAGCACTACAATCTTCAATAAAATCCAAGTTATAAACTACAAAATTATCTAAACCAATGACTAATACTGAGATAAATTGTGCTGTAGACTGTGTTGATGGTTGTATTTTGGGGGATCGCTGTCCCAACCAAGAATATGTTGAAGAAGCATCTCAATTTATCAATGAGACTTCTCTTGATAAAATGCTAGAAATTGCCGAAATTGCCAGAAGAAAGAAACTTACAGAACCGCCTAAATGGGTTATTCCTGACGATTTTTAAGTTGTTAAGTTTTAAGTTGTTAAGGCTTAAAATTGTCAACTTTTACGGCAAGGATTTCTGTTAGACCCTATCCCCACAACCCGTTCCCCTACTATAATCACTCTCAGTGCATAAATAGAGAGGAAGCCAAAAAACCAAAATGCGAATATTATTTGTAGCAGCAGAAGCAGCACCAGTAGTCAAAGTTGGTGGGATGGGAGATGTGGTAGGTGCTTTACCCAAAGTACTGCGTCAGTTGGGTTATGATGTGCGTATTTTCCTACCCTACTATGGCTTTCTCAATGAAAAATTAGATATTCCCCAGAAGCCCCTATGGCGGGGATATGCTATGTTTAATGATTTTGCTGTTTATGAAACTGTCTTACCAAAAACGGATATTCCCCTTTATCTCTTTGGTCATCCTGCTTTCGACCCTAACCGTATTTATGGAGGAGAGGATGAAGGTTGGCGGTTTACTTTCTTTGCTAATGGCGCAGCAGAATTTTGTTGGCATTATTGGAAACCCCAGATTGTCCACTGTCACGATTGGCATACAGGAATGATACCTGTTTGGATGCATCAATCCCCCGATATTGCCAGTATTTTTACTATCCACAATTTAGCTTATCAAGGACCTTGGAGTTGGTATTTGGAAAAAATTACTTGGTGTCCTTGGTATATGCAAGGACATAATACAATGGCTGCTGCGGTACAGTATGCCGACTTAGTAAGTACTGTCTCTCCTACCTATGCCGAACAAATAAAAACCCCAGAATATGGAGAAAAGATTGAAGGATTAATGTCTTTCATTAGTGGGAAACTTCGGGGTATTGTTAATGGCATTGATACTGATATCTATAATCCTGCTACTGACCGCTATATTGAGCAGAACTTTACCATCGAAACTCTAGATAAGAGAAAAATTAATAAAAGTACTTTACAACAAGAGTTAGGACTAAAAGTAGATAAGAATGCTCTCTTGATGGGAGTAGTAGCCCGTTTAGTGGAACAAAAAGGCATTGACCTAATTCTACAGATATTAGATCGTTTTATGTCCTATACTAATGCTCAATTAGTAGTCTTGGGAACAGGCGATCGCAATTATGAAACCCAACTGTGGCAAATGGCTTCTCGTTTCCGAGGTCGGATGTCAGTCCAGCTACTATATAGTGACCCCATAGGCAGACGGATTTATAGTGGTTGCGATGTGTTTTTGATGCCTTCTAAGTTTGAACCCTGTGGTATTAGTCAGATGATGGCAATGCGCTATGGTTGCGTACCAATTGTGAGAAATACTGGGGGGTTAGTCGATACGGTTTCCCATCATAATCCTATTGATAATACTGGTACTGGTTACTGTTTTGACCGCTACGAACCTTTAGACCTTTATACCTCTATGGTGCGAGCTTGGGAAGGTTTCCACTATAAAGATAAATGGCAAGAATTACAAATTAGGGGGATGAGTCAGGACTTTAGTTGGCTGAAATCTGCTTTAGAATACATCAAAATGTATAAAGAGGTTATCGGAGAATCTCCTGAGTTAACCCCAGAAGAAACAGAAAAACTAGCAGCCTTAAAAAGTTAAAGTTTATGAATAATTCTACTCTCGAACAATTACAAGCAGCGATCGCATCTAATAAAGATGGGGTTGACTATCTCGAAATTAGGGTTGAACAAAGTGAGTCAACGGGTTTAGCCTTTCGAGGACCTCAGCTAGATGCGGTAGATCGAGGTTTTGCCTTATCAGGAGGGATTCGCGCTTGCGATCGCGGTGGTTGGAGTTTTGTCACTTTCAATGGTTTAGGCGAGTTACAAGATCGGGTCACAGAAGCGATCGCCCAAGCCAAACTTGTCGGCAAAGAAACCACCCAACTAGCGGACCTTGAACCCATAGAAGACACTGTTAGAGTCGAGATTGCCAGAGATCCACGGCAAGTTTCTCTCGCGGAAAAACGGGAATTACTAGAAGCTTATAACAAATTACTTCTCGACTATGACCCTCGGATTCAAACTACTATGAGTTCAATCAGCGATCGCTTTGCTACTAACTATTTTGTTAACTCTACTGGTAGCTGTATTATCCAGGAAAGAATGGATATTTCTGGTCGGTTTGGGGTGATTGCCAGAGGAGAAGGCGGCATTGTTCGTCAAGGGTTTGAGTCTGTTCATTCCCGTACAGATTTTAATGCTTTAGTGGGTATCGAAGAGCGAGTTTTAGGGGCAGCCAAAAGAGCCGTCAACCAGCTAGAAGCCAAGTCTGTCAAGGGGGGTCAATATACTGTAATACTCGATCCTTATCTATCAGGGGTATTTATTCACGAAGCCTTTGGACATCTTTCCGAAGCCGACTTTGTGTATGAAAATCCCCGAATGCAAGAATTACTCACCTTGGGTAAACCGATAGGAATCCCACAACTCAACGTGATTGATGATGCTACCTTACCAGATCTTCCTGGCTCAATTAAATACGACGACGAAGGAGTGTTAGGACAACGCAAGTATCTTATCAAAGACGGAGTACTAACTCAACGTCTCCATTCCAGGGAAACCGCAGGGAAGATGCACGAAAAACCCACAGGAAACGCTAGATCCATCCGTGCTAACTATCCTCCCATTGTGCGTATGACCAATACTGCTATTGAACCTGGGGATACTTCTTTTGAAGAGATGTTAGAAGGTATTGAAGAAGGAGTTTATGCCGTCAGAATGCTAGGGGGACAAACCAATGGCGAGATGTTTACCTTTGCAGCAGCAGAAGGCTATATGATCCGTGATGGAAAAATTGCCGAACCTGTAAGCGATGTCACTCTTTCTGGTAATGTCTTCCAAACTCTCCAAGATATTGAGGCGATCGGCAATGATACTCTATATACTAATGGTGGTTGTGGTAAAGGGGGACAAATGCCTCTTCCTGTAAGTGTTGGTGGGCCTCATCTGAGAATTAAAAATGTTGTCGTTGGCGGTCGATAAATCAGTTTGAATATGTTTTAGTTTTGGCGATCTCTAAACAAAAAAAGCCCCTCTCCTAGCAGGAGAGGGGTTGGGGAGAGGTTAGACTATTTTGATCTGCGTTTCAGCCATTCCACAATGAACTTAAAAATGAAATCAGCAGAACGTTCTACCGCCCAGGCTAATAGAGTAGAAATGATGGCTCTTCCGATTTGGTCATGCCAAACTGTTAGAAACTAGTAGTTAAAAGTCTTGCTGTGCAAGACTTTGGGTTTTTAATAGTTTGATATTGTATATTTTTCTCTAAATCCTTTGAAAGGTAAAGCTT
>JASJEK010000175.1 GCA_030064915.1 Xenococcaceae cyanobacterium MO_234.B1 | reverse complement strand
GCTGTGGTAAAAGCATTGTATCATGAAGAGTTCCGCTAGATTTGTTCATAATTTACGGAAATGCTGATAATAAAAATACCACACATACGTGAGTTCGGAGTGCCCTTCGGTAGTCACTGACCTACGGGATCCCGCTACGCGAACGCGTCCGCGTACGGAGAGACGGGAAATTTGAGGGGCTGTCTCCTGTGGAAACCCCAGGCGGGGCGATTCTCGGTTCTGAAATAATTCAGAACACAGCTCCTTGAGTTTATACCCCCCGTCGCGTCTGTACAGAGTTGGAGGTTATGATTCTTTAAATGAAATAATGAGGGTTTCGGGGATATGAACATGGTGGTTGTCTATGGTTCGGAAACCTTGATAAGTGGATAGAGGCAAAATTATTTAATAATTAACCAAACATCAGAATTTTTATGTCTAGTAATCTGAAACTAAAATCTGAACATCTTTGTTTTAATGGGACTGTCGCTTACTATTCTCATTACTCTCAAGTCTGTAACAGTGAAATGAATTTTGCTGTTTATATCCCACCCCAAGCAGCAGCTAAACCTGTACCAATTCTCTACTATTTATCAGGTTTAACTTGTACAGAAGAAAATTTTACTGTTAAAGCAGGGGCGCAAAAATATGCAGCACAGTACGGCTTAATGTTAGTTGCTCCTGATACATCTCCTCGTAATACAGGAATTACGGAAGAAAATGAAACTTGGGATTTAGGAAGTGGTGCAGGTTTTTATGTGGATGCCATCATAGAACCTTGGCAACAATACTATCAGATGTATAGTTATATAACTCATGAGTTACCCCAAATAATTATCAATAACTTTGCAGTAATTCCTGAAAACCAAGGAATTTTTGGGCATTCTATGGGAGGACATGGAGCTTTAATTTGTGCCTTTAAAAACCCTAATCAATATCAATCTGTATCAGCTTTTGCTCCTATTACTGCACCAATGAGTTGTCCTTGGGGAAAAAAAGCTTTTACTGCTTATCTAGGAACAGATAAGAAGCTCTGGCGAACTTATGATGCTAGTGAATTAGTTAGAGAAAATACTTTAGATTATCCAATTTTAATCGACCAGGGAACAGCAGATACTTTTTACCATCAACAACAATTATTACCAGAAAAATTTGAATTAGCTTGTAAAGAAGCAGGTCAACAGTTAACTTTAAGATGGCAAGAAGGATATGATCATAGTTATTTTATGATTGCTAGTTTTATAGAAGATCATATTCGTTACCATGCTAATTATTTAGTCTAATATTGATTTTGCAGAAGTTATATTGTTAAAATCATGTTATTCAGGATAAATAGTAAATAGGTAGTAAATAGTAAATTTAATCGGAGAGGTAATGTCAACTTTTTTTCAAAAGCAAGATTCTAATGAAACTTTAAGCAATCAAAGATTACAACTACAATATTTACTAGAAAATAATCTTAATCAAGATGATGGTACAGAAATAATCACAGGATTGACTCAAGAATCTAAAACTATTCCTCCTCGTTATTTTTACGATCATCAGGGTTCTCAATTATTTGAAAAAATTTGTGAGTTACCAGAATATTATCCAACTCGAACCGAAGCATCTATCTTAAAAGAATATGGTCAGGAAATTGCCAAAATTACGGGTAAAGTAGAAATTGTGGAGTTGGGTAGTGGTAGCTCTACGAAAACTCAGTTACTTTTAGATGCTTATCAAGATTTAGATTATCCTTTATACTATACTCCTATCGACGTGAGTGGGGGTATTCTCAAAGAAAGTGCTAATAGTTTGTTGGCCAAATATCCTACTTTAAAGATTACAGGAAAAGTTGCTACTTATGAACAAGCTTTAACTAAACTAAGTTATTCTGCTTTATCACAAAGAATCTGTTTATTTTTAGGTAGTACTATTGGTAATTTTAGTCAGGAAGAATGCGATCGCTTTATTGAGTTAATTACTAGTTCTTTGAGTGTAGGAGATTATTTTTTATTGGGGGTTGATTTACAAAAACCAAACCCAATCTTAGAAGCTGCTTATAATGATAGTCAAGGAATTACGGCTGCTTTTAATTTGAATATTTTACAGCATCTTAATTGGCGGTTTGATGGGAATTTCAATCCTAGTTTGTTTGAACATCAAGCTATTTATAATGAGTCGGACAATCAAATCGAAATGTATTTAATTTCTCAGCGATCGCAGAATGTAAAATTAGCAGCACTCGATCTAATAATTGACTTTAGGAAGGGAGAAAAAATCTTAACCGAAATTTCTCGTAAGTTTAATCTTCAAGAGCAATCAGTTTATTTAACTAGTAAAGGTTTAAAAGTAAATGCCACTTATACTGATAGTAAACAATGGTTTGGCTTATTATTATGTCAAAAAATATAGTAAATTTGGTTCTACTGAATATTCTAAGATATAGCGATCGCTATCTTTATTCAGCAAATTCACCAAGTCGAGAATAATTATACAATCCAACTCAAACTTAGCCCAATTCAAATGCAGGGTCAGACCCCCGATAAACAATATCAATTATATATCATCATTAAATTGTTTAATAAAATCAGCTTCAATAGTTAAAGGGCTTTCAGTTAATCCACGATTAACAAAACCTTTTAAAGTTTCAGACGCTAAATTGGGCAAGCAACTGCTAACAGAAATTTCTTGATAACCATTGACCTTTAACTGATAAAAAGTAATTAGATTATCTTGCCAAAACCAAACTTCTTTTACTCCTAAAGCTTGATATTTTTTTAGGTCATTAATGCTACCACTAGAAAATATAACTTCAATAGCTAAGTCAGGAATATCTTTATCGGTATTAAAGGCAAAGCTGACATCAGGTTCTTTGGCAGCTAATGGTTTTTTAGTTAGCCTGGTAGAACGCATAGGATAATAAATAAGATTAATTTTCTTGCAGTAAGCAACAATTAAATAATTGATAATTTCCGCAATTCTTTCATGATTTTTACTTGGGGACACAAGAGTAATCACTCCCTTGAAATAAGATGTTCTGTAGCCTGGATATTCTTCAGAATCAAACTTTTCGTAATCCTCCCAAGTCATACCAGCAAAACTTAAGGTTTGATCTTGAGCTATTAAGCGATCGCTATCTATAGGTAATTGAGTATTAATCAACATATATTGTTTAAATTATCAATTGAAATTTAATTTTAGTCTTAACATTTATTCTGAATATTTTCTTGTTAATTTTACATTATATATTTACATTATATATGTTCGGTAGAGCCTTAATTTTTTAATCTTGTAGAATTTTAATTACTTTAGCTTGGTCTTCTTTGAGAATAGATATATGTTCTTTATGTTGCTCTATCTTTTGTTTAACTTGTTCTAGTTCTTGTTCTGCTTGTTGAATAATAAAATTAATTTCATGTTGATATTGTTGTGATTGCTGTTTTAAATAATCAGAAAGGTTTTGCAAAAATCTATCTACAACAAACTTAACTAAAAATTGACACTTATTGTCCATATTACGTTTAAGCTCTTTAGTTTGTTGTTTGAGCTTAATAGTTTTAGCATCTCGTCCCGTAAACAAATTAATTAGCTGAATAAATAAAATAATAAAGCCAAAAACTTTATATGTAAATAAAAAGACCGCCCCTATTATTAATAATACTAATGTTATTCTAAACCAAGTACTTTGACTGTAGTGATAATCGAACGGAATTTTACTATTTTCTTCTAGTATAGATAGAGCAATATAATCTGCAATTTCAAAAGAGAATTTACCTGGGATTTTAGATATAGTTGCTTTGGGAGATAAAAGAGCAATAAACTCTAATTCTTGGTTAATAGTTTTGATTAATTCATTAACTTTCCCTTCTTCATCAACACCATCTATTATTTTCCATTGTCTTTCTAACCATATATCTAACTCTTGTTGGCATAACTCCATAATGTAGGAATGAATTGATTGATTGTAGTCTCGATTTTTAACAACTAGAGATAGATAGTTTTGCTCTTTTTCTTTATATTGAATAACCGAAGAATTTTGAATTACAGACTGAACTTTATACATCAGCGTATCGTACATAAAAGGATTAATTAACTCAAGTTTAGCTTGATTAATTTCTTGCTTAATCGTTTTGAAAGTATTTTGAATAATTTGATTGAGTTTATTGGAAGACTGATTAAGTTTTTGCTTAAATTTATCTATACGCTGACCATAAAGAAATATGTTCTTTTGTTCTTTAATTTGTAAAAATTGTTGAGCTTTATTTTGTTCAAAATAACGTTGAATAATATTAAAACAGGATTCTTGAAAGTTTTGCTCTGTGTTAATAAGACAAGTCTCCAAAATAGAATCCAAGAATTGATGATATTTATTCAAGTCTTGGGGAGAAGCTATTTGCTCTAAAAATATTCTGGGAAGTCGATAACTTGTTATTTGTTGTAATTCTTTGTTAGTTAAACAACTTAGTAAGGTGTTTGATGCTGCTTCTTCTAATCTAGAGCTTTCTGATAAAGTGATGTTATCAGTTATAATGAGACAATAAGAAACAATATTAGCTGTGACTATTTTGGTAATTAATTTTCGCTCACTGTTGGATACTGGGTTTGCTCCATCATTGACAAAACATAATAGATCGCAATTACGCAAAACCTTATCAAGATTATTCGGTAAAGTAGCAGTCTGAAACTCACATAAAGAGCGCAATTTTAAATTACTTTGTTTTAAGGTTTTAATATTTTCAATAAGAATTTCACAATGACCAATAATAGTTATTCTAATCGAGCTTTGTCGCCAATCTTCTAGAATTATCTTTAATTCATCAATTAATATTTGATAATCTGGTTCAATAATTAACCTTTGTGTAAGGTATTGATTTATTTTGTGTAACTTTTGAAAGAAATTGAGATTGATGGAATTCACAAAAATGTTGAATAAATGCTAACTATAATACAGAATTAGGAAAGCTACCCACGGCTGGGCGGTTTTACTAATGATTTATTGGTAAAGATTTTTGAACTCTTGCTACTTGTAAAGGAGCTTGTATTTGTTGAAATAATTGAATAGCTTGATTATATGCTTGTTTACATAATTCAGGCTTTTTCATTACAATCAAAGTTAATCCCCATTGATAATATGCTGTAGCAAGGTCACATTTTGCTCCTATTTTATCTAAAATTTCAATTGATTCTTGATGCAGAGAACAGGCTAAAGTAAATTTATTGGTATTACGATAAACTGCTGCTAATCCCATTAAACATTTTGCTTTAATTTGAGTATAGTAACTTTCTTGAGAAAATGCGATCGCTTTGGTAAAAATTTCCCTAGCTTTATTCATATCACAGAGATTGAGAAAAATTTGCCCCAATATCTGAATAAAATAAGCAAAGCGACCAGTATTATATTGACTGTTTTGTTCATGAACAATTAACTGATAAAATGTATTAGCTACTTCAGTAGATTTTAAAGTTTCTCCTCGATAAGATTCTACCAAAGCCAAACAAAGGGAGGCTTTTTCTGACCAACCATGATGTTTTGTATGTTGAGCTAAATCTATAACTTGTTGAAATAGTTTACTTGCTTCTGATAATTCCCATAAGTCTATTTTGTATAAACCCATACTCAATAGAGAATCAACTTGTAACATCTTGAAATAGTAAAGAGAATGTTCATCTAATGATGAATTTTGCAATGGTTCTATAACAGCAGCAATAGTTGCTTTTTGACATAATATCCCTTGAGTTATTTTACCTGTAATCCAATATAAATCACCTAAAATATTATTGAGTTCACTACGATATTTTATGCTTTGAATATGATCAATCACTTGAGTGATTGCAGTAATTAGTGGTTGAACTAATCCTAAACGATATAAAGAACTACCTAAAGTTAAATATTGTCCCCATTGGTTATCACGACCATATAAAATAACTTTTCCTGCTGCTTCAAAATCATCAATAGCCATATAATGGTAGTAAGCTTCTAAAGCAGTTAATCCATCGGCGACATTATTAATTTGTTTGACTTTTTGTGTATAAAAATTAGCAATAATTCGATTAACTTGTTGCCATGATGTATCTTGAAGTAAATTATTATTATTAAACGGGATATTTTCTGATTGTAATCTTAATCTAGCTTCTGCTTGGATTGCAGGATGTAACCAATAATTACCTTGGGAAAATTCGACTAAAGAGCGATTACGTAAAGACTTGATAATTCTTCTATGATATTTAGCTTCTAAATCTGATAAAAGATATAGTAAGCCAGCGCGGGGTATTCTCGGTATATCTTGATAGCGATAACATCCCAAACGACAGAGTAAAATATAGGCTTGATAATCTAAAACTTTGAGGCGTTCAAACTGACTAGCAATTAAGTTTTTTAAATCAGTTTCAGCTAGAGGATAGTGACCATTTTCTTGCCAATAAGATTTTAGGTTACTATTAAAGTCTTCACGAATATTACCACAGATAATTCCCATTGCTTTAGCGTTTCCACCATAGATACGATGAATTTTTTGTAAGCAGGAAGAATCTGTTTTGATTTGATGTAAGTTAAAATATTTTTCCCATGCTGTTAAACTGAGTCCTGATAGCCGATAATGTTGTAAATTAATATCTGCTTCGCATAAGCGATCGCGACTGGTAATTAGAGTAACAGATTTGACAGTAGTATCTGCTAAGATTCGCAATAATTCAACATAGTCTCGCTGGGGAAGAATAAATTTACCGTCTTTGTCTAAAGCTGGTTCTAAATTATCAATTAAGATACCAATATGTTTGGTTTGTAAATATCGTTTTAATCGTCCTAAGGTAACACCAAATTCTTTACCAGATTCTTCTTGTAAATCTTTATAAAACCACTCTTCAACTAAGTTCTTGACTGAAATAATATTGTGAGTTTCTTTTGCCATTAAAACTTCTAAAGTTAAATCAAAATTTCTCGAAGCTAAAAAATGTTGTGCAAGAGTAGTTTTACCGACTCCTCCTTCTCCCTGAATAACAATTATTTTATGCTCTTGTTCTACTAAATTTTGTAGATCAGTAAGAGCATTTTGTCTGCCTAAAAACTTAGATGATTTTTCCCCGCATAACGGATATAGTTTCTGCGAAACATTATTTTTCGCTAAACAATATTGCTGAATAAGGGTGCGAAAATTATTTTTAGTTGCTTTTTTCCCTAATAGTTCCGATAAAAGCTGCCATAATAAACAGCCAACATCTTTAGCGTGTCCTTCTGTACAACCATATTCTTCTGCTATGACGGCATATTTATTACCCTCCCAAGCACCTTTTAAAATAGCAGATTGTAGATCACTAATGGGTTTCCCCGTTTTAGTAGAAATTATTTCATCTACTAATAACAATGCTTGATCTACATTCATGATTTTATATGTACTATAAAAAAATAAAGGGATAGAAATAGAGTTTGTTCCATTTTATCCCTGAATAATAGAGTTTAGTAATAATTTAGTTAACACAAGGATTGTTAAATCATGACTATTAAAGCCTACGCAGTACAAGAACCAGGGGGAAAACTAGAACCCTTTGAATACGATCCTGGTGCATTGGGAAGTGAAGAAGTAGAAATTAAGGTTGAATACTGCGGTATCTGTCACAGTGACTTAAGTATGCTGGACAATGAATGGGGAATCACTCAGTATCCTTTTGTTCCTGGTCATGAAGTAGTCGGAACAATTGCCTCAGTAGGAGATGGGGTAACTAAATTAAAAGTCGGACAAAGAGTAGGGTTAGGCTGGTACTCTAACTCTTGTATGCACTGTGAATGGTGTATGACAGGGGATCACAATCTTTGCTTAACCGCAGAGGGGACAATTGTAGGCAGACATGGGGGATTTGCTGATAAAGTACGGGGTCATCAAAGTTGGGCTGTACCACTACCAGAAGACCTAGATCCTGCCAAAGCTGGCCCCTTATTCTGTGGTGGAATTACAGTTTTTAACCCCATTGTGCAACTTGGGATTAAATCTACAGACCGAGTAGGAGTAATCGGCATTGGAGGCTTGGGTCATATGGCATTGCGGTTTTTAAATGCTTGGGGATGTGATGTTACAGCTTTTTCTACCAGTCCTGATAAAGAAGCGGAAGCCAGAGAATTAGGTGCCAGTCATTTTGTTAATTCTCGCGACCCCGAAGCCTTAAAACAAGTCGCCAATTCTTTCGATTTTATTCTTTCAACAGTCAATGCCGACTTAGATTGGGATATATACCTGGCTGCGCTGCGCCCCAAAGGTAATTTACATCTAGTGGGTGTAATTCCTAGTCCCCTATCAGCTCAAATTTTCCCCATGATTGCAGGTCAAAAAACCATTTCTGCTAGTCCTCTTGGTAGTCCTGCTACCACCGCTCAAATGCTAGAATTTGCAGCTAGACACGGTCTGGAACCGATTACCGAAACTTTTTCTTTTGAGCAAATAAATGAAGCAATGGAAAAACTCCATAACGGAAAACCCAGATATCGTCTTGTATTAAAACATTAAAAATAATGTTAAGGGAGTTTGGTTATGTGTGATGCACTCCCAACGCTGACACGAATGGCGCGGTACAGCCTGGGCTTCTCTTCCCTTGCAGGTTGAGCGTTTTTGAGTGAGGAAAGCACCCAGTCCCATTGCTATTTAACTCTCTTCCAAAAGAAGTCTCCCGCTTAAGCGGTGAGATGAATTTTGGACAGGATTTCTAGTCTCTAACTTTATCAAATCTTTATATAGCATAGGTTCCAGG
>JASJEK010000028.1 GCA_030064915.1 Xenococcaceae cyanobacterium MO_234.B1 | reverse complement strand
GTTGAAAAATCAGGAGAATTAGTCTTTGTTAATACCCTATTTAGTTGTTTAGCTACTGTTAGTCAGACTCACAGTTTTAAACCAATATGGCAACCTCCTTTTATTAGTAAATTAGCAGCAGAAGATCGTTGTCATCTTAATGGCGTAGCTTTAAGAGATGGAAAAGCCCGTTTTGTCAGTGTTGTAGGAAAAACTGATATTGCCGATGGGTGGCGCGATAATCGTCAAAATGGTGGTTGCATAATTAATGTTAAAACTAATGAAATAGTAGCAGAAGGTTTATCCATGCCCCATTCTCCCCGTTGGTATCAAGATAAACTCTGGGTACTAAATTCAGGAACAGGAGAATTTGGTTTTATTAACATTAAACAAGGAACTTTTAAACCTATTGCATTCTGCCCTGGTTATCTTAGAGGTTGTGCTTTTAGTGGTAACTATGCCATAGTTGGGCTTTCTCAGTCGCGAGATAACAAAACTTTTGCTGATTTACCGATGAATAACAAGCTAGAACAACAAGGAGTTGAACCTCGTTGTGGCTTAATGGTAATTGACTTAAATACTGGAGATATTGTTCACTGGTTACGGATTCAAGGAGTAGTAAAAGAACTCTATGATGTAGCAGTATTACCTGGGATTAAAAGACCAATGGCAATTGGGTTTAAATCAGATGAAATCCGTCGTGTAATTAGTATCGAAGAGTAACTTATACAATCAAAATAATGAATTGATCTTTGATTACTTATTACTCAAATAAAGTCTCCTATCTATGCTTAAAGAAAAATCCAAGTCCAACTTATGCCAAATCAATAAATGTTTGCGATAGCTCGAATGTAAGGGCGAACAGTTGTTCACCCTTACGGGGTTCTAGTGCTTCTGATACTAGCGATCGCTTTATCTACAATCGTAGTAGTGGTGAATTATTCTTCGATCCTGATGGTACTGGTTCAATGGATGAAATTGAAAGACTTTCAATAAATATCTCATCTTTCAGCCAACCTGCTGAATGTAGGGTTAAAGCGTTACTAGCAGGGTTGACGTTAGTAAAATTAATGGGTTTTAGGTTAGTAATGGGCTTAGTCGATTCGACATTAAATCTGCCGACACCACTTTTTTATTGGCACCTTGAAAAACACTAGGATTAACAGTTGATGTTGTTGATGCTAGAGAACGAACTAGGAAAATATCGTTATCCCCATCCCCATCAAAGTCGTCAATAATACTGTCTCTGGCCGATCTATGCTCTTGTAAATCTTGCTTAAGATTCCTTGGTAGATCCGAAGTTAAAGGAAAATTAAATTGATTGGTAATGTCAACAAATTTATTACCCTTAGAGAAATCGTAAACTTTGGCAGGAAAATTAAATGTTCCTTGTATAATTAAATCCAACTTGCCATCGCCATTTAAATCAGCAAGTTGAGCATAGTTAGAAGGAAAAGGAACATTTAGCCCCACTGTCTTAGTAACATTACGAAATGTACCGTTGGGATTTTGTTCAAATAAAGCAGTACGTCCTAAGCCATCATCTCGCAAAGCTTCCAATAGTAGAACATCTAATAATCCATCATTGTTGTGGTCAAACCACAGAGAAGACCTACCTCGACCAATTTTATATTCTAATCCTCGTTTCTTAGCTTGCTCTTGTAGTGTTCCGTTGTTGTTGACAAAAAATAAGTTAGGTTGTCCTGGACCGTTTCCTAATTCACCACCGCCAGAAACAAATAAGTCTTGGTCTCCATCGTTAAGGGATTTTATTATTAAGTTTATAACAAGTTTTTTGATATTTTTTTGAATAAAAAGTGAACATTTAACAAGGATTTTCTGATTTATTTTCTAAATGCATATAAAGTGTAAATTTCCTAAGAAAAAGTATTACTTGTGTAAAAGTTGTGTGAATTTAACCTTGAAAAAAATACCAAAAAAATATCTAACTTTCTTTTATTACTCTCCGCAAACAAAAGTAAAATCTGAATTATGGCGGTTCTTGAAAAAGGTGAGTTAGAACATTAGACCTCTTGCTGGCAGTCCTTTTGCAAGAGGTAGGGAGTCGATTTTCACAAACACACCTAAGGAGCTAATCTTTGAATATCCCAAGTAGATTCAGCATCTAAGCGAGAATATAAAAAGCGATCGTGTAGTCGATTAGGTCTGCCTTGCCAAAATTCAAAACTATGAGGTACAACTCGATAACCACCCCAAGCCGAAGGTAGGGGTATTTCTTGGTTGTAAAACTTGCGTTTCATCTCATCAAATTTCATCTCCAGCATTTTGCGGGAAGATATCGCCGTACTTTGTTGCGAACACCATGCTCCGATTTGACTACCTCTGGGACGAGTAACAAAATATTTTAGAGATTCGGCAGTAGAAATTTTGGCAGCAGTTCCTGAGATTTGTACCTGACGTTCTAAGGCTATCCAGAAAAATAACAGTGATACTTGGGAATTTTCTTGGATTTGACGGGCTTTTTTACTTTCGTAGTTAGTAAAAAAAACAAATCCCCGGCGATCAAAATATTTCAAAAGCACCATACGTTGTGAAGGTTCAGCAGTAGCTGAAGCTGTTGCCAAACACATGGCATTTGGTTCTGGTAGATTGGCAGCACAAGCTTGTTGAAACCATAGTTCAAATTGCTTAAAAGGATCTGGAGCGAGTTGTTCCCGTCTTAGACCTTCTAGGGTATATTCTTTCCTTAAATTGCCAATATCCATAATCTTATAGAAAACTGGAGTTCTGTTTTGCTTCTGCTAATGTTTGCCTTACTTAACCCCCCATTGCTGAAATTGCGATCGCCCGAAGCGTATTCTCTACAATGGTTAAAAATTTTTGAACTACCAAGACTAAGCCTTGGAGCTATAGCGATCGCTCGCTGCTGGTCATTCCATTCAAAACTCACCATAATGGTGCAAGATAAACAGGTCGTTGGCTGTTTTACAAGAATTAAAGCTAAGGCCAACGGGCGTGACTCCCTTGGAGTGTTAAAGCATCTTATCTTACAAAAAAAGTCTCACTATGTAACTTTTGGTAAAGTTTTGTAAACTGGATAGTAATTAAGAACTTGTGCCTAAGCTATTGAATTAAAAATCAAGGAGGGAAGTAATTGCAGCAATTATTAAGACCAGAAGAGTGGTTTAGCAACGTCAAAGCAGACATCTTAGCAGGAGCAGTGGTCGGTTTAGCTTTAATTCCAGAAGCCATCGCATTTTCCATTATTGCAGGAGTCGATCCTAAAATCGGTTTATATGCTTCCTTTATTATTGCTGTAATTACATCTTTTCTCGGTGGTCGTCCTGCAATGATTACTGCTGCAACAGGTGGTACTGCACTATTAATGACCAATTTAGTGAGCGATCGTGGTTTACAGTATCTTCTAGCAGCAACTATATTAGCAGGAATTCTGCAATTAGGTTGGAATTTAATTAAGATTGGTAATCAGGCTAAATTTATTTCTCGCGCCGTCACAATTGGCTTTGCCAACGCCCTTGGTATTTTAATTTTTAAAGCACAATTACCCCAGATATTTGATCTTCCTGAAGATGTTATTTCTTGGCACGTCTATGCAATGGTCGCTGGTGGATTAGGGATTATTTATTTATTACCACGTTTGACTACGGTTGTGCCTTCTCCTTTGGTAGCAATTGTTGTGATTACAACTATTTCTCGGATGATGGACATTAATGTACCAACGGTAGGAGATATGGGAGAATTACCAGTAACCTTACCTATTTTTAGTATCCCTCAAGTCCCTTTTGGTATCGAAACTTTTAAAATTATTTTTCCTACAGCATTTGCTATATCTATTGTTGGCGTTTTACAATGCTTTCTCACTGCTAATGTCGTTGATGAATTAACTAATACTTCTAGCAATAAAAATCAAGAAGTAAAAGCATTGGGGATTGGCAATTTTATTGCAGGATTTTTTGGGGGAATGGCTGGCTCGGCAATGATTGGACAGTCAGTAATTAATGTCAAATCAGGAGGAAGAACCCGTTTATCTACTTTAAGCGCAGGAATTTTATTATTATTCTTCCTGTTAATTTTAAGTAATTGGGTAGCAACAATTCCGATGGCTGTATTAGTAGCAGTTATGATTATGGTATCTATTGGTACTTTTAATTGGGCATCTATCAGAAATATTAAGCGAGTGCCTCGTAGTGAAACTGCTGTAATGTTAACGACGGTAGTTATTACAATATTTACTAGTAATTTAGCTTTAGGAGTAATCGTAGGAATCTCTTTAAATGCTATTTTATTCTCTCGCAAATTAGCTGATTTAGTATTTGTCGATACAGTACTTAGTCCTGAGGGAAATAAACGTATTTATAGTGTGGCTGGTCAAATCTTCTTTGTTTCGATTAACAATTTCCTCAAAGCATTTAACTTCAAAGAGGATATAGATTTAGTTAGAATCGATCTAACTCATGCCCATCTCTGGGATCAATCTGCGATCGCAGCTATTGATAAAGTAGTTTTAAATTTCCGTCGTAACGGGATCGAAGTGGATTTAGTAGGACTTAATGAAGCGAGTGCCACTCTAATTGATAAATTAGCAGTTCATAGCAAGGCAGAAGCCCTGCACAATTTAGGAAGCAATTAACTATTTAACTATTAATACTCAATTAATACTCAATGAAAATTCTTTTATGTACTGATGGTTCTTTATACTCTCAAGTTAGCTACGAATATGCAGCTTGGATTGCCATGTATATGGATGTAGAAATTGAGGTTTTATATGTTACAGATAGTAGTGAAGAACAAGCGGTTAAAACGAAAGATTTTAGCGGAAGTATTGGCATCGATTCTTATCAGCAACTATTAGATAAGTTAGTAGATTTAGAAAGTAATCGCGCTAAAATAAACCATAAACGAGCTAAATATATTCTGCAACAAGCAGAATCTTTTTTGTCTAGTAGAGAAATAGCTAAAATCAAATTAACCCATGAAACTGGTTTTTTAGTGGATTTATTTCATAAATTTGAAACTGAGGCTGATTTGGTTATACTGGGAAAGCGGGGAGAAACAGCTAATTTTGCTACCGAACATTTAGGAGCAAATATGGAAAGAATCGTCAGGGCTAGTCATAAACCTTGTTTAGTTACTCCCAGAGAATTCAAGCCAGTAAATCGTATTTTACTGGCTTATGATGGGGGAGAAAGCTGCCAAAAAGCCCTCAAATATTTCACAGAATATCCTATTTTTAAAGCTTTAGAGTTGCACATTATTACTGTTGCTAATCGAGACAAAAAAACAGCATTGCAAAATATTAAAACAGCCGAAAAAATTGCAGCAGCAGCTAACTTAGAACCGATTTGTCAATTACTTACTGGTGAACCAGAAGTCAAAATGGAAAAATACGTTAAAAATCATGATATTGACTTCCTAATTATGGGGGCTTATGGGCATAATCGCATCCGTCATTTAGTAATTGGTAGTACTACTGCCCAAATGTTACGTAGTTCTTCTATTCCTATTTTGTTATTTAGATAGACTATTAAAGAGCAGTCATCAATTATCAACTTTAATTGATAGTTGATAAATTAAGCAGCCAATCACCAGATTTATCCGCTTTTATGGGCCAATTATTCGATAATTCGCGTTTTTTTTAGAGAATTGGTCTTGTCTTAAAAACTCTACGAGTTTCCGCTCTCAGTTCTATAATTTGTATAAGGCACAACCCCAAGGTGAGCAGAAGAAAACATGAAATTATCATTGAACAAGCTTGGTATCTATCTGGGTATGTTAGTACTTGGCACAGGTATCGGGTTTGTAGGTAGTCGTTATTGCAAACAACAACCATTAGTTATCGAAACACCCAAAATTTATTCTAGTGCTATCCCAGAACTGTCTAATCACACACAAGAAGTTAGCTCTGGTAAAACCGTTAATTTTATTGCCCAAGCAGTACAAAAGGTAGGCCCAGCAGTAGTTCGGATTGATGCTTCTCGCCCACTAACCTCTTCCTTACCAGAAAAACCATTTTTCCGCCGTTTTTTTGGTAATGATGAAAACCTCAAAGAAAGAGTGGAAAGGGGGACCGGTTCAGGTTTTATCATTAGTGAAGATGGTCGTTTAATCACTAATGCTCATGTGGTTGAAGGTTCTAAAATAGTTAAAGTAACCCTCAAAGATGGTCAAATTCATGAAGGGGAAGTAGTAGGAGTCGATCCGATTACTGATGTAGCAGTTTTGAAAATAAACGCTATTAACTTACCCACAGTAACTCTGGGTAAAGCAGAAAATCTGGCTCCTGGGGAATGGGCGATCGCTATAGGCAATCCCTTGGGTTTAGATAACACCGTAACAGTAGGAATCATTAGCGCGATCGATCGTTCTAGTTCTCAAGTAGGTGTCCCAGATAAGCGAGTCCGATTTATCCAAACCGATGCAGCTATTAATCCTGGTAATTCTGGAGGACCTTTACTAAATGCTCAAGGAGAAGTGGTCGGAATTAATACCGCCATTCGTGCTGACGCTCAAGGATTAGGATTTGCCATCCCCATTGAAACAGCGCAACGGATTGCCAATCAGTTATTTACCAAAGGTAAAGCGGATCATCCCTATTTGGGCATCCACATGATCAATCTCAATCCAGAAACCAAACGGGCAATAAATCGCCAAAAAGAATTAAATTTTAAGATTACCGAAGACCAAGGGGTACTAATTGTGAAAGTGGTTCCCAATTCCCCTGCTGCGCAAGGTGGATTTAAAGAAGGAGATACGATTATTAAAATTGGCGATCGCTTGGTCGAAACCTCTTTACAAGTTCAAGAAGAAGTAGAAAGCAGTAAAATTGGTCAAGTTCTAGCAATAGAAGTTATCAGAAACGGTAAAGTAAAAATAATTAAAGTTCGACCAAGTGCGTTTCCCCAAGAAGAGTTCTAATCTTAAGCTAGTCTTAAGCTAGAAGGCACAAATTAGATTAATTGTGATTGAAGTAGAAGTTCATTCTTCCCTGAGGGATTTTTTGCGCGAAAAATCCCCCCAAAAGTGGCCACACCATTTAACTATGGCGCGGTTAGTAGCTAGAGCCTTACGATTGGGTCGTCCAGCTTTAATACAAACTGGTAGTAGTGTCAGAAAATATTGCCTGAGCTATCTGATGCCTGCTTTAATAGGAGACTGGTCGGTAATTATTGTTGCTCCTCTTGCCACACAACAATACCTACTGGAAACAGAAATTCCTCGATTACAAGACTGGTTAGGAATCACTACACAAGTCCGAAGCGATGAAAAATGGCGGGAAAATGATAATTTATTGTTAACGACTCCTGAAAGCTGGTTACGCGATCGCCTGTACCAAGAAGACCGCTTTCCTGCTGATATTCCCACAATTATTGATGGTGCTGATGACCTGGAAGAATTGGCAAGACAACAATTGACTATCACCCTAGAAGGGTCAGATTGGGATGAGTTATTACAAGCTACTCCACAATATGCAGAATTAATTCGTAATACCAGAGTTAAATTAACCAAAACTGTTTTCGCCCATCCCCCTAATCCTTATGAATGTTATTTATTAGACCAGGAAGAAAAAGAAATTTTAGGGAATCTCTGTCAAAAATTATACGAACATAAATCACTGACTCACAAATTTTCTCAATTTTGGCAGAATTTATCGCCCAACTCTGTTTATGAACACCTTGCCTCAGATAAGATATACTGGACTTCTCGACAAACAACCACAGGACTATTTACAATCCATCTTGCTCCTATTGAAATTGCTACCACCTTAACTCCGATTTGGAATCGACAACCCCTAGTTTTAATCGGGAGTTTCCTGGCTTACGAATCCGACGATTCTGTCTATCGTCAGAAACTAGGGTTACCAGAAATACTCTTTGTTAAATTTTCTCCCAATCGTCAATACGAACATATCCGCCTCTATTTACCCTCTCGGCTTCCTCTTCCCAATACACCCCAGTTTCGGGATGTTGTGATGGAACAAGTCCGCATTTTAGTCGGTTTTAGCATCAATCAAATAGTAGTAATTTTAGTAGAGGATGTTCCCCTTAGAGGACAAGTAGGATCGTCTTTAGCTGCTCAATTTGGCTCACGGGTGAAAGTAGATGAAACAGAATTACCTGAGGATGGAATATTAGTTACAGGTTGGCAATTTTGGAAACAACATCAAGACACACTACCTACACCACAACTTCTAATTATTGCTACTTTACCTTTACCTTCTCTAGAAAATCCTTTAGTTGCCAGTATAGTAGCTTACTATAAACGTCGGCGTAAAAATTGGTTTCGCCTTTATCTATTACCTACTGCTCTTAATATGTTGCAACAAGCTATAGTACCTCTGCGAGAATCTCAAGGAATTGTAGCTTTATTAGATCATAGAGTTAATTGTCGTAGTTATGGCAAAACTATTTTATCGGTTTTAGAACCCTGCGCTCGTATCAACTATATCGATCCCAATTGGTTTGGAATATTGTAAGTAATGATGGTAAATCGTTAGATTAGACAGCTAACAGCAAAAATAAAATATTGGTAATACTAGCAAAAGCGATTTGAGGGAGTGATTCTGATAATGACCAGTGTCCCCTACGATTAATTAACTGTTTTCTCATAGCAATACAAGGTATGGGATAGTTAGATCATTGACAAGTTGGGGAATTTGTCTATCTATTTAAAAACTTCCCCTTCCATCCCTTTCCACCATTCACCTAGTTTCATTAGATCGTCATGAATATCTTGTATTTCTTGTAGATATTGTTGTTGTGTCAGAGTATGTTTGCGTTCTTGTAGTTTTTTTAGCCTGAGTTGCACTAATAGCCAGGGTTTAGAGATTCCATTAGTCGCTTCTATGTATTGTGCTAAATCTTTACTATCCATAAAACTGATTAAATGAGATTATTAATTTTGCTCAATATTTCTTAACAATAGCGTATCAATTCTTTTAGGGAATAGGGAACCTTTTTAGGAAAAAGGGGTAAAGGGAGAGAATCATAGATCAATTTGGGATTAAATAGGCTTTTAATCGCAAAAATAGGAGCTAATACCCAAAATATTCAATAATATCCTTTTAAATCCCATTTTCTTAGTCTAATTTTCTCCTCTGCTCTCTGCTCCCCTGCAACCCAAACCAATAAGTTTGTGATCTACTGAACCTAATCACCTGTAACCTATGGCTTACAAATATTTCTGTAACAGTAGTTGTAGTTTTTCTTTAGTAGCGGTGGGAACTTTATCTAGAGGAGTGAGAATAGAGTATTGTAAAGCAGAATGAGCGGAAGATTTGGGGGGGTTGCTACTGATTCTTTTTACAGTCTCTTGGATCACTTTTTGAGCATTAACCCCATTGTGCTGTAAGTTGGCTATGACCATCTCTACAGTGACGCTATCATGATCAGGATGCCAACAGTCGTAATCAGTAACTAGGGCAAGAGTAGCATAGGCGATTTCTGCTTCTCTAGCTAATTTGGCTTCTGGTAAATTAGTCATACCGATGACCGTTGCATCCCAACTGCGATACAAATTAGACTCTGCTTTAGTGGAAAAAGCTGGCCCTTCCATACACACATAAGTACCACCACGGTGTAAGCTAACCTCTGGTAATTTTAGAGAAGCTACTGCATCAGCGAGAATATTTGCCAAATTGCTACATACGGGATCGCCGAAAGCAATGTGAGCGACTATTCCTTCGCCAAAGAAAGTTGCAATACGGTTTTTGGTGCGGTCAATAAATTGATCGGGGACAATCAGATCTAAGGGTTTGACTTCTGCTTTGAGAGAGCCTACCGCAGAAGCAGAAATAATATACTCGACTCCTAACTGTTTCATCCCGTGGATATTAGCGCGAAAAGGCAATTCTGAAGGGAGTAAATGATGATTCTGCCCGTGACGAGCTAAAAAAGCGACAGTAGTACCTTCTAGTTTACCCACAACAAAAGTGTCGGAAGGTGAGCCAAAAGGGGTATCTAGCTTAATTTCTTCTACATCTTGGAGGGCATCCATTTTATACAAACCGCTACCGCCAATAATTCCTATTTTTGCTTGTGTCATAATTACTATTTGCTTTGCTTTGTGGATTTTAGAAAATGTCCAACTATTTTATAGCGGTTCTCATTTGAATGAAGTACATTTTAACACCTTGGTTTTTGTTGATTGTTGATTGTTAATGGTTGATAGCTAGATTATTTCTTAATTTTATAGAGTCTAATCCCAGATGTACCTCATAAGTAAGTACGAAACTGTCATAGAATAACGAAGCTAGATCAATTAACATTTTTTTTATGGACATTATCGAATTAAAAATCTTAAATTAATTAGCAAAATAATTAAGTATCTTAAAATTGCAATCTTATGAAAAAGAATAGATCGCAAAAAGGGCTAAGTTTCTTATTGAGTGCTTTAATAAGTTTAGTGATTATTGTTGGTTGGCAATACTACTCTACAGCTCAAAAAACACCTCTAACTTTAGAAACAGCTTTACTTACTTTAGAGCAACTGGGAGATGGCATTTATACTTTAGTATCTGATACAGATTATCCTCCATAAAATGAAACCATTGCTATTTGTAATGCAGGAATTGTTATTGGTGATGATGGGGTTTTAGTGATTGATCCTTTTCAAAATGAAGCTTTAGGAAACTTATTACTATCAGAAGTAAAAAAAATAACTGATTTACCAGTTAAGTATGTAGTAAATACTCACTTTCATTTCGATCATACAGGGGGAAATAAAGCAATTAAGGCTCAAGAAATACCTATTGTTGGTAGAGGTACAATTCGGGAAGATATGTTAAACCGAAATCTCGAATATGACCCTAATCCCGTTCCTCCTGACTTAATTGTTACAGATGATACTAAGATTTGGATAGGCAAACGTCTTATAGAATTAGAAGCAGTAGAAGGACATTCTGGCGGTACAGATATCATAGCTTATGTCCCTGATGCTAAAGTTCTCTTTACTGGTGATATTTTGTTTAATCAAAAGTTTCCCTATATCGCAGATGGAAGTATTAAGAATATGTTTTATTTGTACGGTAAAGCCAATTTTAGACATTGGCTCGGCAATTGTTTTCGCTGAGTATAATTAATTGTAGTTGATGTACTTCTTCATCTCGTCAGTTATACTCTCCTACAGTTATACTCTCCTACTTTACGGGGTCTCATTTTTCGGTTCTTCCGAAAAAATGAGCGAACCCTGAGTTAAATCGTTCGCTGAGCCAAAAACCAAACTGGAAAAGTACATACTTTGATAATGTTACAAAATGAAGTAGGGAATGGGGGTTATACGCCCCGTCACTTACGCTTTATTTACAGTAATCATCCGTGATTCAAACAACCGCTTTAACCATCCCTTGAGATATTTACGATTTGCTGCTTGCTGTTCTGGATCGCTAGTATCTAGAGGATAGGGTGCTAAACCTTTAACGGCTGCGGTGGTTACGCAAAACATGGATTTTTGGAAACTTTCACAAATTTTAATCCGTAAATCTCCTTCTCCCCGAATACCTTGGTGATAGATATCCATGAGATAATCTGGAATAAAGTGGCGCATATCCTGCATTAACAGTGTGGGAGGAATTCCCGCCCCACCAATAGGCAGAGGATCGGCGTATAATGCACCATAATTGAAAGCACCCTGGTCGTAGGAAATTTGATAAGCTTGGGCATTGTAAGAAACAGTCCCAGTAAAGGGAGTACCACGGAAAAAGATCGCCTCTACATAGGGTACTCCTGTGTCTGGAAGGAAAGTTAAACCCAAGCTTTTAGGCATTATCTCGTATTCTTCTCCCCGAATCGTTACTTTATAAGTAATGGGTCGAGCAGCATCTTTGACTAAACCATCAAGGATATGTTGCACCACATCAGGAATAGATTTGATCTCCCCACGGTCGTAGCGATCGCTTAAATCGAGAAAAATATCGCTCATGACTCGCCAAAACTGACCCAAGCCACTGTAGTAAGCCATCTGACGTAGTTGTTCTGGCAAAAAGTCTGGGAACAGTTTATGTAATCCCAACATCAAAGGATTATATTTAAACTGGGCTTTAATTACTTTATCAGCGATCGCAGTAAATTCAGGAGTATCTAGATAAGCATCTAAACCGCCTCCCCCATGCCAAAACATGGATTTCATGCAATATTCTGCATACTCGTAATTAATTCTGTCATGCCAAAGATTGCGAAAAAACTTATTTGGCGTAACTTCACCGTTAAAGTATTTCAGGAAAGGAAATAACCTTAAAAATTGGGTGTTGGCGATATAACAAAGATTAACGGAGTAAGCATCTAAAACCACACCGTAACTTTTGAGAATCCCTACTACTTCTATGAGATTTTGGGGAGTATCGTTAAGTAAAGCCTCTCCTGACTCCAATCTTTTGGTATATTCTTCTATAACTTGCGATTTTGTCAATTTATTTGCACTAATAACCATCTTTTTTCTTACTTGCTACTTGTACTTCGGAATTCAGAGTGACCTGCGGTAGTCGCTTCGCGTCCGGAGTTAGAAATTTTGCCCTTTCTATCTCCCCATCTTCCCCATCTTCCCCTGCTCCCTCTGCTCCCCCTGCTTGCCAACATCTTATAATTAGCTATTCTTACCTACTTAACTGATAGTCAATAAGGCTACTGCTTGAACTTCACTCCAATGAACTACCCAACTCGGTTGAATTCCAAAAGCGATGATTAACAATAACAGCGCAAAAGCAGGAGCGTGTTCTACCCATCTCACTCTAGGTAGATGGGCTAAACTTTCTGTTAAGCGACCAAAGAAAACTTTATTAATTACTAACAAGAAATAAACTGCTGTTAAACCAGTTCCCACTAAGCATAAGAGAGTGGGAATTGGGAAAATCGGAAAACTCCCTCGAAACACTAAAAATTCGGAGATAAAGCCTACCATTCCTGGTAATCCTGAACTAGCCATAACTCCTAAAATCATCAATCCCCCGGTTACAGGTAATCCTCTTTCTGGATTGAGTAACCCTCTGAGACTTTCCACATCTCTTGTCCCAGTTTTCTTATAAACTACTCCTACCAACATAAAGAGTAAGGCAGAAATTAAACCGTGACTTACCATCTGAAATACTGATGCGGTGATACTCAGACGAGTTGTCGCAGAAGCTGCTAAAAGAATATACGCCATGTGAGCAATAGAAGAATAAGCTACAACTTTCTTCATATCCTTTTGGGCGATCGCACAAGAAGCACCATACAAGGCACTAATCCCTGCTAAAATTGCCATCCAGGGTGCAAGATAGACCCAAGCATTTAAGAATAATCCCAAAGCAAAACGTAATAGACCATAAGTCCCTAATTTCAGTAATACTCCTGCTAACAATACAGATATGGGAGTAGAGGCTTCTACGTGAGCATCAGGTAACCAAGTGTGGAAAGGAAAAATCGGAATTTTGATAAAGACTCCTACTAACAAAGGAGCAATAA
>JASJEK010000174.1 GCA_030064915.1 Xenococcaceae cyanobacterium MO_234.B1 | reverse complement strand
GCTATCTTACAAATTGTGTTCGTTAGGTCATAGATGCGATGCTTCTGCTTTTGGTATTTCCCTTCCATCGAATTACAACAACCTTCTCCTTCTCCCACCATCACTGCATCGCGATAGAGAGAACATCGATAATGGAAATAAAATAATGGCTTGTCGAAATCTACGATGGAATTAATTAGTTTTAAGTGCGGTCTGAGATTGAACAATCGGCAGAGTTTGTTAGGGTCGATAAGGAAATCGCTTTCCTTACCTCCCTTTCAGAACCGTGCTTGAACCTTTCAATTCACACGGCTCCTCAGTAATTTGGCTCTTGTTATGAGTACCTCAATGTTATAATGGGTTTCGGTCTAACCGAATCCCGCTCCGATTCTTTGTCTCCATGGATGGCATCATGGCAATGCCCATGAACAGCACATAGATTACTCCAATTATTGTTGTAGTGATTTTTATCCTTGTGGTGGATTTCTATCACATCAGCATCCTGGAAATAACTTCCGCAATAGGCACATTTTCCTTTTTGTGAAACCAGAGCCTTACTAACTCTAGGATTCAACCAGGGATATTTAGCTAATCTTTGACTCCAATACAGCCAGTCTCCGTCATAGGGGCTTTTACTATATTTCACCAAGATGTGTCTTGTAATCTTCGTATCAATATGACTCAGGAGTCTCAATCCATCATCTGTTGCCAACACCCAGTTTCGACCATTAATGGTTTGATACTCGCGATTAGCTTTCTTAATACTTCGATTCCCATGACGTTTCCTGACCCATCTTCTGATTTGGTGGTAGAGATTATCCTTGGCTTTGGCAAAGGTTTCTCCGCTACATACCGTCGAGAAATAGTTACACCATCCCCGAATCACTAGATTTAGCCTTTTAATCATCGAGGCTTTATCAGAATCTTTGTGAGTGTTGATGATTTGGCTTAACTCTTGTGTATGCCTCTTCAGACTTTTCTTAGATGGTTTAATGATGGTTTTAAAACCCAGTAGATTACCTTTGGCATCTTTTCCTGATTGGTGAATCCCAACCGGAAATTGTCTGACTGTAAATCCCAGAAAATCAAAGCCTACTCTATTTCCTAGATCTTCTAAGGTATGAGTAATCCCTGTTTTTTCTGGGTTGAGTTTCAGTCCCATTTGCCCCAGAAATTCTTTAATGATTTTCTGACAACCTTCAATGACTTCCAGATGGGGGTGCATCAGTCGGGTAGGGCAGGAGCATCACTGCTCCCTTCCCCCCTCAGAACCGAGCGTGCAAGATTTCCAAGCACTCGGCTCAAGCAAATCACAGAGTCAACCGTAATGAATTTGTTGGTGACAGAGAAGATGTACGAGTTGTAGGTTTTTATATGTATCTTTACCCCCTTGAGATTTGGGGATAATATGGTGGGTCTGTAGAATTTCTCCGTTAAATAGAGATTCCTTGCACCTTGGACATACAAAGTTTTGGTTCTTAGCTAATTTTTGTACCGAGCTTTTATAATTCTGGGATTGTCTTTTCCTTTTGTCCTTAAACCATTGTTGAACTTCTGGGTTAGGGTCATCGGGACAAGATAATCCTGGTACTAAAACATGACGCTTAATTTTAAACCAGGTGAATTTGATTAGGTGTATTCCACTGTCAAAGTCACCAAAAACCCATTTATCGTTTCTTTCTAGATTAAATCTGCCGAAATATCTCTTTTTCCTCCAAGCCTCGTTTTTATTTGGGTGCATCCTTTTAGCATATCTTCTGGCTCGTTTGTGCATCCAGGCATCTAAGCTTTCAAAGACTTTTCTTGAAACTCCGACCTTATAGTAGTTTGCCCATCCTCGGATAATTGGGTTGAGTTTGGCTACTATGGTTTTTACGTCGCAGGTTTGGTGTTTTATCCAGACCTGTTTAATTTTGAGTTTTATGTCTTTGACTGCTTGTCTGTTAGGTTTGATTAACAGTTTGTAACCAGACTTTCTGCTGATATCTCTGTAATGTCTGACATTAAAGCCAAGAAAATCAAAGCCTTCGGTTATATGGACAATTTTGGTCTTCTCCTGATTGAGTTTAAGACCTCTGGTTCCAAGCCATCCTTCTAGATGGTCAACTATTGCTTCTGCGTCTTCTTTAGTTTCGCACAGGCACACAAAGTCATCTGCATATCTAATTACAATGCGGTTGCCAATTATTTGTCCCCGCCTGTCATATTTGATTCCTAGAGACTGTTCCATTCCATGTAGGGCAATATTTGCCAATAATGGGGAAATCAGCCCGCCTTGGGGTGTTCCACTGAGAGTGGGGTTGAATGTGTTTTTATCGATGTACCCTGCTTTGAGCCATTGGTGAATGAGCTTTCTGGCGGGAAAATTTCCTAATCTGTTCATTAGGAATTCGTGGTCAATATTATCAAAACAACCTTTGATGTCAGCATCTACTACCCATTTTTTCTTCCCATTTGGGCGGATACCGCAGAAGATTTTTTCTATGGCATCATGGGTGCTTCTGCCTGGTCTGAAGCCGTAGCTACTCCTCTCGAATTGTGCTTCCCAACATGGTTCTAATGAATTTTTGACTATCGCTTGTAGGCAACGGTCGATTAGAGATGGGATACCTAGAGGACGTTTTTTACCATTGGATTTTGGGATATATACCCTTTTGGTGGGAATTGGTTTCCAAGGAATGAACTGACTTAGTGAGTCCACCAGTTGTTCTCTTCCTTTAGGATTGAGTACTACCAATCCATCAATGCCTGGGGTTTTCTTCCCCTGGTTCAGTTGTGTACACCTCCTTACTGCCAGGAGTATGTTGCTGTAAGACTTCATTAGCAGTCTTTGCAGATTTCGGACTGTTTTCCAATTTTCATGTTTAGTTGCCTTGAAAATTCGCTGTCTCAAATTCTTAACGATACGGTTAGCCTTCTGCCAATCGACGGAATGCCAATTCGTTTCGTTCTGCTTAATTACGTTTACGACAGTTGCCATATCTAACTTTTCTTAAGAGTTCAGAGTTATTACTTTGAATTTCAAGAGATTCACCAGTCTTCCGTTAGCACCCTTTCAGGTTGGTTATTCCAGTTCTTCTAACTGACCTATCCGTCGAGTTATACCTGTTTTATCTTGGTTTTCCTCTGGGATTTCTCCCTTGACGGCATTCGCTTCTGAAGACTTCCTACACCCGCTAAGGAATTGATAGTTGTCTTACGACTTCTCTACTCTGAACCTGGGAATTAGTTCAAAGACCCTATCGGGGTTATCCTGTTTCACACGGTAAGGAGATACGATTAACTTAGGACTTTATCTTTACTCCGAAGCTAGGTGTCCTCGGACAAGGCTCGTGATGACCCTATCCCTATTGCCTATCTCCCGTGTCAGTCACTTTTCGGGGTTACGATGTCACGAAGCATGAGATAAATTCGCTGTTCGCTGTCCAGATTAATCTTGCCCTTGCCTACCTTTTGATTTGTGACTATCTACTTGGCTTCGGCTTTTCCTCTCGCTGTGTAACACTCCAGTTACTTGAAATGCTATGAGTGGATGGACACAGGCTGTTGGACACTTGCCTGGGGAATTTTAAGAGTTTCCCACTCTACCGTGCGCCTTTCAGGTCGCACCCACAAAATCATCTGCATAGCGGACATAATTGAGAGCTTGCCTTCTGGCTTGACCGTATTTGGGTATTCCCGTTCTGCCTTTTTGTGGCATACTCTCGGAGAAATCTGTTAATTTCTTCTCTAATCCGTCCAATGCTATATTAGCTAGTAATGGTGAAATTACCCCACCTTGCATTGTGCCTTTTTCACTCTGCTTAAACTCGTAGTTTTCCATTACTCCACTATGAAGCCAAGATTTAATCACTCTTCTCAATTTGGGGTAGGTGTTTATTTTCTGGAGTAAAGCTTCATGATTGATATTGTCGAAACAACCTTGAATATCAGCATCTAGTACATATTTTTGTCTAGTTCTGATTCCTTGAAAAATTGCTCCGATGGCATCGTGGGCTGACCTACCTGGTCTAAAACCAAAACTTCCTGGTTCAAATCGAGCTTCCCATTCTGGTTCTAGAGCTAATTTAACTAACGCCATTAATGCTCGATCTTTCATGACGGGAATACCTAATGGGCGTTTTTCCCTTTTTCCAGGCTTGGGAATCCAGACCCTTCTAATGGGTTGAGCTTTTTGGTTCAGTTCCAGATTCAAAGCAAGTTGTAACCGTTGTTTTGGGGTTAATGATTTAATTCCATCTACCCCTGCTGTCTTCTTGCCACGATTATCTTGACTTACCCGTCTGACTGCTAGCATTTTGGCTGACCAGGAAGATACCATCATTTTTTGGAGTCGGCGAATTGCCTTGATATCTCCACGGATCGAGGCTTGATAAATGCGCTTTTGCAACTTAAACACTTTTCTTTCTAGCTTGCGCCAGTTGGTGGTGTTCCATTCACTCGTAGTCTTGAAACTCGCTTTTGACTTATTCATTGCTAATTGTGTCTTTATCTTCCAAATTACCGTGGGTCTGTGGGCAGATCTTTTCCATTACAGAAAAGCCTTCGCTTTTGACCCAATCCCTCCCCATTTGTCCATTTAGCTAGCTACCTACTCACCTAATCGACCGATTGTGAGAGAACAAATAGGGTTAAAACGTTCCTAATAACCATTGATTAGAATCCTTAGAGTGACACAATCCACCGAGAGATTTATGGTAATGCAGTTAAGAAAGCCGAAAATTTCTTAACACCTTCTCTTTGCCCTTTTGGGTCGCGCAGCGTCTCAACCCTTTTCGCTGCTCACCGTAACGATGGTTTTAAAGTGTTTTTGCTGTTCGCTACTCTTAGATTCTTTGCTAGAAGGGATTGGAATTGGGTTATTCAGTTACCTCCGTTTCATCCCGCTTTATCTAACTGAGTTGCTACTTCATTAAATAGGGATGATGCTTTCAGCTTTGCATCTAAGCGATTGGACTTGGCAAATGTTGCCTCACCAATATGGTTATTAAGTTATCAAGGTTCTCAACCTTGACGGCTAATCCCCCATCCTTTGCTTAAGGATGGTTTCTAGCCAACGTCTCGCACTTCTGCACCAGGCTTAAGTAGAGTTGGTTTCTTTGTCCCAGGTATTACACCATAATCAATGTCTTTCTGCATCTGTGCTTTCACAAACGCCACCATTACTTTGTAGTGATTTGCCGTCTGGGCAATCGCATTTTGGTATGCAGGTGCTATCTCCTCCGCCACCGAAGGAGCTAACATCCTCTCATTCTTTGATGTCTGCATTGATTTACTATCTTTGATTAAGTGAATACATAATCCCAGCAAGCAGAATCAATTCCTGCTTGCTGGGAGAGGTTTTAGAATTCTTCAGGAAGAGTTATGCCTTTCAGACGACACCTATATTCTCGATGTCCGATTGCCCATCCTTTGTAGTAATCCCAATTTTCTGGTTGGGAAGCTTCTAAACCAATTTGACCATCAAATTTTCCTTCTGAATAACTTTCGGGAATTTGAGATAGATCGTTTGGAGGCAACCCATCAGCTATCAGATCTTGATTTATTTCTTTGTAACTTGTTAGCATACGGATACAAATTCCTTTTTCTAAAGGGTTAGAAGCGATCGCTGCTAGGTTGACAGCCTCTCCGCGATCGCACTCTTGACTCCAAAAACATCCTATCACCTTTCAGCTCAATTCATACGTATACACACGATTTATTAACATTTCTTAATCCGAGGGGGTAATTACGCTTGTATACTTGTGAATAGAGAGTCTCATTAACATACATCTATGCATCCAAACTCCCTTAAAAATCTCTATAAACCCTCAAGAACCATCACTCCCAACGAAGCTTGTGCTAAAAGACCCGTCCAAGTTCGAGTAGCTAAGAGCGAGTATGAAGAGTGGATGAAATTACCCGTGGAAGTGAGAAATAAAGCTTTGCGAGAGACAATATCTAGCACCATTAAAGCCTTCAAAGATCAAAGTGTTCAAAGTGCTTAACTTTATAGATTTGGGTACATTTCCACTATCAATAAGGATCATCCCATGACTATTACTAGAATTGAATATCGCTACAAAGAAACCCTGGTACTAAAAGCCAGGGTTTTTTTAAGTGTTTAATGTGATAAGGACGGAAAATCGGGTGAATAATACCCGAATCGGAAACGGAATTACTTAAACTCGTGAGTAATTTGTATTCTGATTCAAGACGTAACGTTACAAAATGCGCTGCATCTCCTGCCCCGATTAAGCACTAGTATCAGTCTTAACGCCATTAACTGAGATAATATTGTTGGCTAAATCCTCTGCCATCATTGGAATCAAACGCTTTATATTTGTCTTGTAAGCAATGGGCCATTCCTTAGCTAATTGCTCTGTTGCATCTTCATTTATATAAACAGTTTTATCCGCTGTTATTAGAACCATTGCTACGTCACCTGAGTTTTCCGTGACTGCAAAAACAAATTCATCACGGTCAGCCTTAAGACCCTCGTACCAATAGTCAATGTGTTCTTCTAATTCGTACTCATAAAGGGCACGTTCCATCTTGCCACCTTGTAGCAAGGTTTTACGTAAGAGATTGGCGATCTTTTTCTTGCTCACAGTCTTATTCTTTTGAACCTAAAAGACTATCTAAGAGGTTATTCCAGGAGAATTTGTTTCTTATTTCCAGACAACTATACTATAGAACTAGCGAATTTAACTTTTAATCCCGAACGCGGATGAAGAGTTGGAATAGGTTCGGGGGTCAGATTCTGATTGGGCAATATTTCCCATGTAACGTAATACCCATTAAAAACAAATGGTTTAACTACACCGCGAAATCCACCGCCAACTGGGGGATAAAGGCGTTCGACTTCTTTCATAATCTGTTCGAGATAGGTCATGGATGAAACTACTCCGCATCCATCAAAGATAACTTCTGCCAAGCCAGCTAAGACTCTTGCCAGCTTATCAAAATTGATTTTATCAAGAGTATCTTGTTCTGTGTGGGAATAAGGGTAGCGATAAGGAGCAGTGTCTGTAATCATAATTCCCTGATACCCTTGTTGCCAAAAAGACCATTGGTCTGACCAACCCACACCAGGAATCCAACCAGGTAGAGAAGCCCCTTCAGAAGGAAAATGAACATGACGACGGAACGAGGAGATCGCACTTCGTACCAAATCCCCAGAGTTGAGATTACCAATAAAACCGATAAAATTGCCTTGATGAGGATAGAGCCAACCTAGGGGAAAGGGGTATTTTTGACTACCCTCCCTGTCTGAGAAATATCCCATTGTCTCAAGGCTTAACATCGCCACAATATTTTCCTGGTTCTGACGTAATTGCCTAGCATACACTAAACTCCCCATATCTTCTGTCCAGAAGAAAGGTGCCTCTTCATTGGTAAATTCAACAAAGCGAATCGTGCGCTTAGTGGATTTCTGGGCAAATATCCGTGCTAGTTCCAGTGTGGCTGCTGCACCTGTACCGTTATCATTAGCACCAGGACTAGTAAAGGCTGAATCATAATGACCACCAATCAACACAACTTCCTGGGGTTTCTCCGTTCCCAATCTTTCAACTTCTAGGTTGTAGTATGACTTATCTGAGATCTTGTATTCTTGACGCTTCACTTTGTAACCAGCTTGAGTCAAAGCAGTCTCCAAAAAGGTTCTTGCCGCCTTAAGGTTTTCATAGTGAGGGGCATTGCGAATCCCAATCTCAACTGCAATCTTTTGAACATCTCGTTTGAGTGAGTTTTGGAGTGCAATCTCTTCGTCTTGTAAAGGTGGGAGTTGTCTCAAGTAACTTTGTCCAGGCATCCGAAACATCATGAACCACATCCAGATACCTAGAACCAGCAAAACGGCAAAAAGTATAGCTAAACGAATCAAGGCAGACTTGTTGAAGCTCTGTACTCTAATTTTATCTTCACCCTATGTCATGTCTCAATAATTTTAGCTCCATCTGTGACATCTATGACTCAAAACAAAGATTAGATGAGTGTTGGCAGTAAATATGTGCTCAGAAAACCCCAGCGCCTGATATTTGCTAATACCAGTGTCGCCAATCTACTATGCCTACGGCGTTTACGGGTTGTTTGTCTTACCTGGACATAGAAATCCTGATATTGCATCACAAGCTTTTGCCAGCTAAGACAAATCCGCTTACGCCAACCCGTTCCAATATTTTCCTCTACACCAATAACGTCAATTAGCTAAAGTCATTATGGAGTCAGTGTTAGGGTGGCCAAGCAGGAATCTCATTGACGTTACTTGGGACCAATAAATTAGGAATTCTAGAGATTGTAAATTCCTAATTTATTTTCTTGGTTTAACGTCAATTAATCTTGATGAATTGTTTCAAATCCCTTATGCAGCAATGCTTTCGTCTAGTTGACGTTAAGATTGAGCTAAATCCTTAAACTCTCGAATCTGTTCCATACGGCTTTGATAAATAATATCCCCAGGAAAATCTAGTTTTATACCCTGTTCATCGATAAACCATTCCTCCGTAAACTGATAGGGGAATGAGGGTTCATTAACTTCCTCGAAACCGATTCTAGTTAATGTTCCACTACTGGACTAGCTGGCTGTAATGTATACTCAGATGACCAGCCCTTCGGGCAAGGCAGAGGGCAGAGGGCAGGAGGCAGAAGTCAAGAAATTTTTGGAGAAGATAAAAGCTCTTTTGCCTTGCCCAACTGGGTACAGGCCCCCACCAAAATCTGTGATTTGGTGGTCTTCGGTTAGAGGCGGGTCT
>JASJEK010000027.1 GCA_030064915.1 Xenococcaceae cyanobacterium MO_234.B1 | reverse complement strand
AAAGGACATAAACCAAAATAGTCTTTACCACCCTTGCGTAACACAACATATTCGGAAATGATATCTACAATATCAACTTCCTGTTGTACTGCTGCAATAGTGTCTGGGTGAATAGGAGGTATTTCCACAACATGAGTTCGGAGTTTGTACGAACATTCTATAGAACATTCGTACAATAGTTATGATTTTTTCAATTATCAACAATTAACAATTACATATTTTCAATGATTTTTTGCACAATTTGCATTCCACTAACTGCTTGCCAACCAAACAAACCCAATAAAATTACATTAAGACTTATATGGGTATAACGAGCTAGTTCATTACCCTTTTGCATATAGGGAACTAAAGCAGCAGAAGTAGCAATCATCCCAGTCATGCCTAAACCAGCTAATAAATGAGGTCCAACAAACAATTTACCATTATTAATATAGGTAACAGCCATCCCACCGATAGTTCCCAAAACCATTAGGGCTAGCAAAATTGAACCCATTTTGTGATGTCTGATATTAAAATTTTGCTTAATTAGTTCTTTTCTGGTGTCTTTGTCGGCAGTACGAGTACGACGACTTTGGATACCAAGATAGAGAGCATAGACGCTTAAACCAAGTAAGACCCACATCAGTATCGGATGACCGAACTGAGACCAAGTTTTTACTGCATCAGGGATTTCAAATGTCATACTAGTGTGCTTCCTCGAAGTTAGTTAAAAATCTTTATAAAACTTAACTTAGCACAAATGAACTTGAGAATTTGGTTTAATTATTAGACCTATGGGCAAAAATAAAGATGAAATCAAAAACTATATTTATTACCTCTCTTGGTGCGCGTTCCTATGGCGAGGAGACCTCGCCAGGAGACAGACACGGTATCCCGCTGACCTGACGGTATCCCGCTGACCTACGGTATCCCGCTTCGCGAACGCGTACGCGGACGCACCGCTATTACTTATTATCTTCTCTCAACCAAGGTTTATGAGAATGGGTGCAAGAGTTCTATCAAATTACCAAGTCTTGTACCATAGTCATTATCCTGCTAATCCGACCATGAGACTAGTAGAGGTTTATGTTAAAGCGTATTTTTTCTAACTTAAGCCAGAGCTATAAATCTATATTCGCTGCTTCAAATCCATTACTAGATTCACCTATTGCCACTGAAGAATTGGAGCAAATGCTTGAAGTTGGAGCTATAGCTTCTTTTAGATTTTATTTGATGCTTGGTTTGGCAGCAGCTATCGCCACTTTGGGTTTAATAGCCAACAGTTCAGCAACTATTATTGGGGCTATGATCATCGCCCCACTAATGAATCCAATTGTTAGCTTTTCCTATGCTATGGTGAAGTTAAAGCATCAGTTGCTAGGAAAATCTGCTCTGACGTTATTAACAGGCATTTTCTGGGTAATTTTAGTTTCTTTTTTAATCACAGAATTAATAGGGCTCAGAATTACTAGCTCAGAGATTCTGGCGCGGGCTAACCCTGATTTACTAGATTTAGCAGTTGCTATGGCATCGGGAACTGCTGGGGCTTTTGCCTTAACTCGTCGCAGTATTGGCAATGCTCTTCCTGGAGTTGCTATTGCAGTGGCTTTAGTTCCACCCTTGTGCGTAGTCGGAATTGGTGTAGATTTAGGTCCACACTTAATAATTGATCCTAAATATGGAATTGACGCTGAGTTGATCTCCTCCATCGAAGATGGCTCTTTTTTACTGTTTTTTACCAACTTCATGGGGATTGTTTTTTGTGGTGGGCTGGTATTTCTTTTTCAGGGTTACAGCAACTGGAAGAAAGCATTTATGGGTCTATTATTATCTTTACTGCTGTTAATTTTTGTTACTTTGCCATTACAATTTTCCTTCCGAGGCTTAATTGTTAGAAATATCATTCTCCGCGACCTAGCCGAATTGAGCCATGACAACCCTCATTGGGTTAATGCTCGCTTAAGAGAAATCTATATAGATCTAGATGAAGACCCTCTTTTGATTCAGTTTGAGGTTGTTGCACCCGTAGGTCTTATTTCTGAAACTGACGTTAAAGTAATAGAAGATTCTTTATCCCAGAAGCTTCGTCAACCAGTAAATGTCGAAGTGAATCTATTGGAGTTTAAGGGCTTGAGTTATTGATATCTCACATAATTTATTATAAATTTTTCCTTTAGTTTATCAAATATATGATTAGTTTTCTAAATCATAGTGGTGGACTACCAGTATCAACTTGTCTTACTGTGAAAGATGTAGGTAATTGGATGAGCGTAAAGGGACAATGTACCACCAGGGCAAACAGCTACTAGAGATAGTAAAAAAGCAAACTCACAAGGATTTTAAGGTTCAAAAACTAAAGTTGATTGGGGATTTATTGAATCAAGGAGTTGACCCTAATACTAAAGATGAAACCTTTACAACTCCCTTGCTTTATGCTGCTCAAAATGGCGATCGCGAAATTGTTGAGTTATTGATTCAATCTGGTGCAGATATTAATTGTCACAATGAACCTTATCGTATTACCCCTCTGATGGTAGCAGCAGCCCAAAATCAGATCGAGGTGGTTAAAATCCTTATTGCAGCAGGAGCAGATGTTAATGGTGTTAATGATGATGGCACTCCAGCTTTAGCGATCGCAATACATCGGGGTTATTTACAAATTGTCAAATTATTATTAGCAGCAGGAGCCAGAGTTGATATCGAAGATAAAGATGGAGACAATCCCCTGACTCTTGCTATACAAGGTAATCATTCTCAAATCGTAACAGAATTACTCCGCAATGGCGCAGCGATAAATCATCGAGATACTCAAGGAGAAACCCCTTTAACTATTGCGACAGAGCAAGGTAATTTAGCTATAGTTAAAACTTTAATTGCTCATCAACCCGATCCCAATCTTGCTACAGCAGAAGGAGAAACCCCTTTGGCGATCGCAGCTATTAATGGCAATCGCAATTTAGTATATTATTTAATTAATGCAGGAGCAGAGATCAATACCCAGGATCATAATGGAGATACACCCCTACATCTAGCAACTTTAGAAAACTATCAAGATATTGTTAGAGCTTTACTGGAAAATGGTGCAGTAGCAGACACCAGAAACAATTTAGGAGATACTCCCCTAATTTTAGCTTCCCTTCACGGTTATTTTGCGATCGCTCAACTTTTACTGCAATTTGGTGCTAATGCCAATCTGGCAAATAATGGAGAAACACCTTTAACTGTGGCTTTTTCTCGTCAAGATACTAATTTAGTAGAAATATTCTTAGAAGCTGGAGCTAACCCTAATAGTAAACTCCACAATGGAAAAACCCTCTTAATGGCAGCTAGCGACCAAGGAAACCTAAAAATGATGAAAATAATCCTTAAAGCTGGTGCAGACGTTAATTTACAAGATAATGCAGGAGCCAATGCTTTAATGTGGGCGAGTCATCGTGGTTATTTAGATGCAGTCAAATTACTATTAGACACTAATCAAGTTGATTTAGATATTCGCAACCAGGGAGGTTATACAGCTCTCATGCTAGCTCAATTTAACAATCATCCCCAAGTAACAAAACTCCTCAGAGAAAGGGGTGCAAGCAATTAATTGTTAGAATTTTTGAAATATAATCGATGATCGAGACGGAAGAATAGCGATCGAGACGAGAGAACTGCGATCGCTCTTTGTGACTAAATTCAGAGTGAATCAGCAATTCCCAATTCAGTAGACAGAAAAATCGGCAAAATCGGCATAAACATCTTGACGAGTTGCCCATGAAGAGTCACTTCCCCCAAAGAAAGTTGAAAATAAGGAAATTATTTTGAATTCGGATTGCTATCTAGGAAAAGATGAAATTAGCTGTATTCTGACTACTCAGAGAGTTAGTAATATTATCACTATTAAAGCCAGTAAATCCTTCAAAGGTCATTAATAGTTCGTTACTATCAGCTGCATAAAACTCGGTATTATTGCCGTTAGTGCCAAGTTTAACCGTAGCAACATCGAT
Organism: Xenococcaceae cyanobacterium MO_234.B1; assembly: GCA_030064915.1. Classification (GTDB taxonomy): domain Bacteria; phylum Cyanobacteriota; class Cyanobacteriia; order Cyanobacteriales; family Xenococcaceae; genus JASJCP01. Next base: position 9,430 of record JASJEK010000027.1, on the reverse strand, counting down.
AATGGCAAATAAATCTTCACTCTGGTCGAAGGATTGAACCGTATCAGTTCCATCACCAGCAGTATAGAGGACAATATCACTTTCTGTATCATTATTCAAATTAATTAAATCATCATCCTTGCCACCAACTAGGATATCGCTGCCTGTACCGCCATTAAGAATGTCAGCACCGCTGCCCCCTTCGAGGATATCATTACCAGAAGTGCCAAAGAGTAAATCGCTACCAGCATCACCTTCTAGTAAGTCATTACCTGAATTACTTTCGAGAGTATCATTCCCGATTCCACCTGTTAAATAATCATTGCCTGAACCGCCTTTGAGCAAGTCATTTCCAGAATTGCCTTTGAGCAAGTCATTTCCAGAATTGCCTTTAAGACTATCGTTTCCTGCTTCACCATCGAGAAAATCATCTCCTTTACCGCCAAATAAAGCATCTTCCCCTAAACCGCCATTGAGGTAGTCATTCCCTTCTCCACTTGAAAGGGTATCATTATCTTCCCCTCCCCACAGGCGATCATCGTCAGAACCACCCACTAGAGAATCAAAGCCTTCTCTACCGTAGAGAGAATTACTGCCAGACCCCCCAAACAAACTATCATTGCCGAAACTGCCATCAAGAATATCTGCTTCGGCATTGCCGTAGATAACATCGTCACCCACGTCCCCATTGAGGTAATCTTTTCCTGAATTGCCTTGAAGATAATCATTCCCTTCATTGCCCCAGAGGACGTCATTATTGTCACCACCGATGAGGGAGTCATCCCCATCACCACCTTCTAGGATATTGTTGCCTGAACCTCCAGATATGGTGTCATTACCTTCTAAGCCAATTAATTTCTCAGCTTGAGAACTACCATCGATCGTGTTATCTCCTGCATCACCAGTTAGAGTAGGAATGCTACTGTCAGCAAAAGTGGTATTTGGACCTTTAATAGAATAGTCTCCTCTAAGAGAGGGAGATACAATATTATCGGTAATGACATTGTAGTTATCTCCAGGTGACTTTTCACGGATGCCATAGCGAGAACGGTTAGGTAATACACTGCGGGTGATATTGCCTTGTACTATATTGTCTGTAGAATAAACAATGCCGTCATCGTACAGTTCAATTTCACTATATTTATCGTTAGTAAGCTGTGAACTATCCATGACCAGATTATTGACGATCGCATTTCCTGAAGACCTTCTGATCCCAATACCATATTTACCGCTAGAGAAAATAGTATTGTTCTCAATGGTATTTCCTCCTTCTCCAGGAATATAGATCCCGTTGCCCAAATTATCAGCTATTTCATTACCAGTAATTTCCAGTAGACGACTACCAGTTTGAACGGTAATGCCGTTACTACCATTGCCCACACTATAGTTATTAGTGATTTGGGTGTTTTCTGATTGACTAACAGCATTAATGCCATGACGATCGTTATTGATTGTCAAATTATTCTCGATAACAGAATGGTTAACTTTATCGAGGGTGATACCATCTAATCCAGCATTCTCAACAATGTTGTCGCGAATTATGATATTAGTAGTTGGTCTACCGTCTCGCGAATCTTCGTGGGGGTCAAAACCGTAAGAAAAAGTATCGTGGATGTATAAGTTTTCAAATACGGCACCGTCATAAGTGCCATAGATGCCATACTTTTTACTTTTAATGGTTTGGTTGGCACGATTGCCATCAATTTGTAAGTTAGAAACACCAGAATTATAAATTGGCACGTCCGAACTTTTAGTAGAAGCACCTTGAGTACGGATCATGCCGGATAAGCTGAGATTAGTGTTATCGTCTAACCTTAATTTAGTTGTCCAACCAGAACCTTTTAACTGGACATTGCTGCGGAGGAAAATATTGTCAGAGATGTGATAAATTCCTGGTAAGAGAATCACTTCTCCTTTTCCTGTTGCATTGATCTGAGCGATCGCATCATTAATAATATTCTGGTCGTTAACGCCAGTAGCTTGCCAGTCAGCATTAGCAGCATCAACAGGATTAGAATTGCTAGCAGCGATAGTAATTACAAGATCTTCGCCAGCAGGAATAGTTTTATCTAGTGGTTCAATAGTTGGGGTAAAAGTGTTAACCTGAAAAACATCGTCAGCCTTAGTTCCATCGGCATTAAAGCGTTGAGCGTAAACACCATAATCCTCTCCTTGCTGATGGAGAGAATGCCAGGTGACGACAAAGCCACCATCATCTAAACCTGTGACTGCCGAATAACCTTGGTCTCTGGTAGCAAAGCTATTGACCTGAAATTCACTCCCCACAGCCTGGCCGTTAGCATTATATTTTTGTCCATAAACACCAAAATCATTAGGATCTTGACCCAGAGAACGCCAGGTAATTACAAAACCCCCATCCGCTAAGGAAGTCACCTCAGGTTTAATTTGATTGTCATCGCTAAAAGTATTAACCTGAAACTCACTACCGACAGCATTGGCATCAGCATCAAAGAGTTGAGCAAAGATCCCATATTCGCTACCATCTTGACCGGAAGAATTCCAAGTGACGACAAAACCACCGTTGTTGAGGGCAGTTATAGCTGGTCGGTTTTGAGAACGTTCAGTTTGATTATTAATCAGAAATTCGCCACCAAGAATATTCCCATTGCTATCGTAGCGTTGGCCGTAGATGCCGTATTCACTACCATCTTGATTCTGTGATTGCCAAGTCACCACAAAACTGCCATCATTTAAGGTCGTTATCGAAGGGGCATCTTGATTTTTACTGGTAAAAGTATTGACTTTGAATTCGCCGCCAACTGGAGTACCATTGCTATCATAGCGTTGAGCATAAATGCCATCTTCGCTACCATCCTGACCCTCTGATTGCCAAGTCACCACAAAACCACCATTATCTAAGGCAGCAACAGCAGAGTTAGTCTGAAAACCAGTGAGATAGCTATTGACTAGAAATTCATTGCCTAGGGCATTGCCACTGGCATTGTATCTTTGAGCAAAAATATCGTATTCGGTACCACCAAAATCTCTTGATTGCCAGGTAACAATAAAGCCGCCATCAGCTAAAGCTGCTACTGCCGGAGTATCTTGGGAATCTTTGGTTGTAGTATTAACTAAAAATTCTTCTCCTAAAGGTTGACCATTCCCATCGTAGAGACGGGCAACCACACCTGCATCTTTACCATCCTGGAAGGGAGATTGCCAGACAACGACAAATCTACCATCAGTTAAGGTAGCTATAGCTGGATCGGGTTGCAAATATTCGGTACTAGTATTGGGAAGGAATTTAACCATGTTAATTATGCTCCTAATATTTAATGGGGGATAAAATCCGGGAAAGATTGTTTCTTTATTGGCAATATTTAAGGAATATGACTGTATAAGCTATTAATACTTGTAATTTGAGTATTAATAGTATTTTGTTTGAGAATTGGTTCGGCTTGAAAAGCAGCGTCAAGAGAAAGATATTCAACTGTGACATCTTCCGTACCCTCCAAAATCAAACCGTGAAAACCATCAATGCTTACTTTGAGATGGCTCAGAGTTGCTTGAGAGACGTTTTCCAGCCTAATGGTGGTGGGGATATTAGTTTTTTGGGCAGTGGTAGCGATCGCGAAACCACTTAACTTCACATCCTCAATTGGTTGGCTCAAGTTGTTGGGTTTGACTATAATGACTGCCTTGGAGGTTAAGGCTGAAGGATGGGCTTTAATCACAGTCCCCTGAGTTCCTTGCCCCACTAAGTAGGTATGACTGCGATTAATTTCTATCGGCTCAAATAAATCGATTTCTCCCAAGGGAAGGTTGATTTGAATTGGACCCTTGGTTGGTAGACTATCAAGTAAGGTTTGCAGTGCCGCCGAGTCATCTTGGCGATCGTTAGGCTCAAGTCCATAGTCCCTAGCTTCAATAATTTCCGTGGGAGTAGCTACTGCTACCTGTTGTCGATACCATTGCCATCCAGCAAGATCTTGAATAATGCTTACCGTGCCATACTGCCAGAGCAAAAGTACCACAAAAATAAATATTTGTGCCAGCAACAGAAAGCGAGATGAGCTATGGAGCCACCACTGTTGCCAAGAAGCACCTCCAGCAGAACGCCCCTTGTTCCCATGACGGTTAGTCCACTTCTGCTGTGCTAAATGCATCTGTGTCCAAATTTTGATGAGTGAAGTTCCCCACTGAGAAATCAACAACAGAGGCAGGTGCAATAACTTTAAACGAGATTTACGGTCCCAAAAAACCAAGAATAGATAGCAAGTTCGAGTTACCAATAGCCAACAACAGAGCAGCAAAGCACCCAGCTCATTTCCTTCTAGAAGAGCGATTAATAAAATACCTGGACTAATCAGGGAAGTCCAAATACTGATGCGTTGGTCTAAAACACATAACCAAGTAAAAAATCCTACTTTGCCAATTCCTAAACCGAGAACTCGTGAGCCATTGCGGAACATATTACCTGACCAACGGCGCATATTTTGATAGGCTCGCTCCCACACTGAACCAGAGATGGTCTCAATGGTTGTTACCATCACGTCAGGGACATAAAGCATCTGATAACCATGACGTACTAGCCAGTACCAAGTACTTTTGTCATCTCCAGAAAAGAAGCGAAATTGCCCCCACAACCAATCGTTGATATAGTCGTTAGCTAATAAGTTCCTAAAACTCGGAGCTAAAGCAGCTTCAGCACGGAAAAAGGAACAACGGCCTGTTAAACAAAGTACTTTACGTGACAAGGCATGAGAACACATATACTGATGCCTTTGACCAAAGCGGAGTTGTAGCCACTCAGAGAAGAGATAAGAACCATATACCTCTGGTCTTTCGTTGGTAGTTAGTCCTCCCATTTGGGGAAACAGTCGAAAGAAAGGCAAGCACAATTGTAAACTACCAAAACCTAATTCTGAGTCACCATCCATCAAGGCAACTACTCCATCTGAAGGAAAATTTAAGCGATTGAGAACTTCTAAACCTAAAGCCAAAGCTCCCCGTTTACCTTGGTTGGGGTCTAGTACAGGAACCAAATTTACTGACTGAGGAGCTTCGGATTGAATAATGTTTGAGATCGCCTCGATTTCCTCTGGGGTAGTTACTGGTACTAAAGTTAGAGGATGGGGCAAGGTTTGGGCTTCTCTAGCTATCCCTCGGAAAACTCGTTCCGTAATCCAAGGTTTTTCTTTATAGGTAGGAATAACAATGGCAACAGGTGGTAGTTCGGCTAAAGGAACACAGTTGGCGCGTTTGCGCCAGCGGGGAAATTGCCAAGTTCGATAAATGGCAGAGCGCAAGGCGTGTAAAATTAACCATGACCAACGCCAAACTCCAATGATACCCAAAACAACTAAGCTATCCCAACGGAAAACAGTCAGATATTCAGTATTGCTGCGTATTATATAAAGACTATAAAAAGCAGTGCTGCCAATTAATAGTAGGATCAGCCAGTTGAAATAATTACTTAGTTGCTTGAGGTTGCTCATTGAGGGTAACTCTGATTGATTTAACTACACGCTTTAGGCTGTGACTTTGATTGGTTGTTCTACAGAGAATTTGAGAACTTCGGAAGTACGGCGATGAGATAGATGTGGTTGTACTAAATCGATGAGCGGGATGTTTTCTGGCAAATTAAGCGCTGCTTCAGAAAATTCTGGGCGTTTTTGGGTTAAGACTACTAATTTGCTTTCTTTTAAAGCTTCTTCCAGACTACCAAAGCAGATTTGGTTAATTTGTGGTACTTGGCGTTCTAAGTACTGACGACTACCACCGATGAGTTTTTCTAGTTGCACATCTGGATCATAGACACGAACATCTAAGCCATCACGCCATAGTTGATTAATTAGAGTTAGTACGGGACTTTCCCGTAAGTCATCGGTATTAGCTTTAAAGCTTAAGCCAAGAATCGTCACCTGCTTGATATTAAATTCATGAATTCTTAATCGCGCTGCTGCAATCTGTTCTTCGTTACTAGGTAGAACTGAGTTTAAAATTGGTAAGTCTACTCCTAATTGTTGAGCGTGGAAAGTAATCGAACGTAAGTCTTTAGGTAAGCAAGACCCTCCAAAAGCAAACCCAGGACGCATATAGGTAGGAGCAATGTTCAATTTAGTATCCGCACAAACCATCGCCATTAGTTCGTGACTGTCTAAATCCAAGGGAGCGCAAAGTCTCCCAATTTCGTTGGCAAAACCAATTTTCAGGGCGTGGAAAGCGTTATTAGTTTGTTTTAGTAGCTCTGCAGTTTTGATCGAAACCCGATAAAAATCGCCAGTGATTCCCTGGTAAAGCTTTTCGATCACATCGCCAGATTTTTGGTCAAATTCGCCAATGACAGTATAAGGTGGCTCGTAGAAATCAGCGATCGCTGTTGATTCCCTCAAAAACTCGGGATTCATCACCAAGCCAAAATCTTGACCACAGGTTTTTTGGGAATGTTGTTCTAACAGGGGTAACAACACTTGATTGGTTGTTCCTGGAAAGACAGTACTCCGTAAGACAACGACATGATAGCGATTAGTCTGGCGGAGTCCATCGCCAATTTCAGCAGCTACGCCTTTGATATATTGCAGTCCAGTACTCCCATCAGGAGCACTGGGAGTTCCCACACAGATCAAAGAAACATCAGCATCAGCTATTTCGTGAGCCCCCTCTGAAACTGCTCGCAAACTTCCTGCCTCAACTGCTTCCTTGATTAGGGAAGTTAACCCAGGCTCTTTGATCGGGCTTTTTCCTTGGTTAAGTGCCTCTACTTTAGCAGGTACTTTATCAACGCCAACGACATCATGTCCCAGTTTGGCAAAACAAGCAGCGACGACAGTGCCGACATAACCTAGTCCCCAAACAATAATTTTCATAGTTAATCTATCCTTTTGAAGATGACAAAATTTTCTATCTGACTAATTAATGGATATTGCAGGATCTAGTTATCCTGAATCCCATATCAACGTGAGTTCGACGAAACCAAAAAACTTAAATTTTTCGAGTTTTGATAGTGGTTGGATATCCTTGAAACCCCCATTTTCTCCTTGAAAAAAGGATAACTCCGAACTACGAACTCCGAATTCCGAACTCTCATATATCAGAACTTGTGTTGGACTCATGTTTAATAGTTATTACTTAACAGCTACAAAAACAGCTATGAATAATTTTTTTAACCGTTGCCATTGATTGACTAATAGTTTGGGAGGTTTAACATCAGGGTGAGTGGCAAAAGTTAAACGACCTGGTTGACCTAATCCGCAAAATCTATTGGTTTGCGAATAGTTCGATGGTGGTGGAATGGTAACAGTGATGCGGGATAAATTTTGACCAACTAAATCGGGAGGAATCGTCGGCACTAGTGCTTGGGATTGAAGACGCTGAGAGCGTTCCTGCTCTCCTTGAGAACTGACTGCTTGAATCAGGGCAATTCGTCCTTCGATGGGTTCGGTTTCGCCTGTAAGTTCTACAAGTACAGGTTGTTGAATATCAATTTTGGTAGCATCTTTGGCGTTGACGACAGTTTCAACCCAAATATCATTGCAATCTAACAGGGTTAATAGTGGTTCCGATTCCCGAATCAATTCTCCTTGTTCTCTCTCAGTGCTATAAACCACAGCAGCTAGGGGTGCGTTAATTTCTACTTGTTTCGAGTTGTGAGCGCGTTTTCGCACTTGGTCTAGTTGCTGTTGAGCAAGTGCTAATTCTGTTTCGAAGTTATTGATCAGCAGAGACTGATTAAGAATTTGTTGCTTGAGTTGCGCAATTTCTTTGACTAAATTAGTCCCCCAGCTAGGATACTTTCTCATAGCTACCTGTTTTCGAGAAGCATCAAGAGCTATCTGTGCCGATCGCAGACTTTCTCTTGCCTCTCTCACTTCTGCTTCAGCAATTTCCCAGTTTGCTTTGGCTTGGTCTACTTTTTGTTGAGTGCTTGCCCCTTGTTGATGAAGTTTGCTAAAAAGTTCGTAATCTAAGCGAGCTAATTTAGCTTGAGCCAAGGCTTTATCTAAAATGGCTTGCTTTTGACTTACTTGTTGATCGTCGATCTTGACTTCTACTTGCCAAACTCGATCTCGTTGACTTTCGTTTTGTTGCAAACTACTCTGCAAAAAAGTTAATAGTTGTTTTGCCAATAGGAGTTGATTCGACTTTGACTGAACTTCTGCCTGTAATTTCGGAATTGCCTCGGCTTCTTCAGAAGTAGACTGAATGCGAGCGAGTATTTGGTTGGGTTTGACGAATACTCCTGGACGGGGGTAAAACTCTTCAAGCTTGCCATCGATAGGGGCTCTCAAGCGCAACACTCGCCCATTAATGACACTATTTTCCAGAACTAAATTAGAGAGGCGATGACTAAGAGCAATACTGCCAATAGCTATGCCAGCTATACCTAGGCCGACAAAAGTAGTGCCTACAAGCAAACGTTGCCAGATGCTAGATTTTTTGGGTTTTTCTAAAGTAGTTGCGTTCAGTAGTAATGAAGTTTCTTGAGTAGCAGATTTAGTAACTGGGACGAGCTGTTTTTCTGTACTTAAGAGAGTATTCTTATCGAAATATGTTGGAATTTTTGATTTGCTTAAAATAATATCCGATTCAGTTTTAAACAATAACTTTTCTAGTAGTACTGAGCCAATCTGAGCATATCCTTTATAAACAGAACGAATAGCTTCGGCAATTTCTTGAGAAGACGTATCTTTTGATAGATAACCCCTTGCTCCTGCGGATAAAGATTTAGCAACATATTCATCCTGATCATAACCACTAAGAATTAAAACTTTAGTATTGGGAAATTTTTTAGTAATAACTTTAGTGACACTGATTCCGTCGATAACAGGCATTTCTATGTCCAGCAATACTATATCTGGTTTTAATTCCTCTACTTTTGCAATAGCAGTAGAACCATTATTAGCAGTTCCAATAATTTGTAAATCTGTTTCTGGTTCGAGTAAAAATTTGATTCCCTCTTGAACCATTTTTTGGTCATCTACCAGTAGAATACGAATCATAATATAGATTAATTTAAAGAAGAATAACAGAGCTTATTGGTTCAAAATCAATTTATAAATATTTCTAAGTATTTTTAGCTAGTGGATACTACTTACATAATTACCTATGATTCGTTTTGATGCAAATGTCTTTACCGAATCTTTTTGTTAGAGAGGAAAATATAAATATTTTGTATCGGCTCGATAGGTATACCAGGATATCAACTTGTAATATTTAATATTGTGGTAGTTTCTGCAAACTGATTGAGTTGATTAAATTAACCGCTTTTTGAAATAGAAAAAACACTGACTGCCTGACACATTTAACAAAGTCGAAAAACTAGGAATAGGTAAATTTTCTTGATTGGGCTTATTACCTACTTTTCGTTTGGCAATTTGTGAGGGTTGATATCTCAATTTGATTACATAAAATGCCAAAAACTATTTGAAGTTTTCCTTTCTTTTTATCTCGACCCTCTCCATAAGCTGCTAAAGAACATTCTGTTCCT
>JASJEK010000173.1 GCA_030064915.1 Xenococcaceae cyanobacterium MO_234.B1 | reverse complement strand
GAGTCCACTTCAAGATGTTATATAAAAGTCTGCTTTAGTGTTTATACATCATGTAATATCTTGATAGGAAAGTACCAAACGAGCAATTACATAACGGCAAAACAATCTGGTTGGTATTGGGGTGGGGTGTTGATTCTGCCTCATGCGATCGCCAGATGGATTCTAATCATGTTGTAGAAAGTATTCACAAACTCAAGCCTATACATGGAATAGATTGTGTATGTTACAGACGAGATAATACGGAAAACGTGGAATTCTACTCCTTATCCCCAGTTGTCCAATTACCCGAATTTAGAGTTGTCTAACTTGGTGAGCATTATTTCCCCAGAGATGATTTATAAAAGCGAGCGCTTGATGCGCCCGTTTGAGGTATGGCTGTGGGTTGAGGGGTTACAAAAAACCTTCTCGCGCTCTGTCCAGCCTTTGCCGCCGTGCCGGTAGTAAACCTCAAATTTTTATACTAATGGTCTAAAAAACCGCAGGTTGGCACTTCAAATTAGGTAACTATACCGATAAGATTTGAGTAAGGCTGGACAGATTTGAGTAACTTTTCTCTCGGGGCTCAGAAGTAATTAACCTGACCTGGTTGGAAAGCAATAACCTTTTTCAAAAAGATGCCGACTTATCTCATTAGCCTCATCTGAATCTATTATTTTCAGTGACCGTGCTTTTGAAATAATACCCAATGTTCCAGTAACCAAAATTCCTTTCGTTTTAGCAAATTCCTTAGCTTTAAGATCATCAGAAGCAAGCACCCAATTACAACAATAAGCCAAAGCCATTGATTCAGACATTCCTCTCCCAAAATACTGACAGAATTCTAAAACAAGTGGTAATTCAGTAACTTTTTCCCCTGGTTTTACATTCTTATTAGGAACTTGAAGCCATCCTTCACTTCCCTGCCTGATTAACTGCTTGAAAAATAATTCTGCTATGCTCTAAAGAATCTTGAACACTAACATCACCTTCCGCTTTAATTGCATTCCATACCACTTGACTAATAAAAGCTCTACCTTTGTAAAGATGATCAAGAATATCCATTACCATAAAGACAGCAAAAATACTTAGAACGGTATGGTCAAATATAATGAATGAAGATTCTGGTTCGGGCATAATTTATAAGCTCTTAAAGGGCTAGAGAATAATAGAACAAGTAGAACAGAGCAAATGACACCCAGTTCTTCTTGCTATATGTAGCGTAGTATCTATTTATTAACACTAGCCATATTGTATCCATAATTGTACTGATTATGGACAAATAGTTTAAAGAGAAAAAGAAATAGCCAGAAAAAATCTCTTTTTTCTCCTATTGCTCAAAATTTTTTTTTAGGCATTTTCTATGTCATTCAAAAGTTCTAATTCACTACTTACACCTAAATTCAATGAGATATTTCTCTCTTTAACTTTCTGTTTGGCTTCTTCAAGAGAAATCTCCAATAATTCGGCTAACTTATCTAAGCTTATTCTCTTTTGAGAATAAGCTTCAAATGTCATATCTATATACTCAGAAGGAAATTTATTTGGCTTCTTAAAAGAAGGTATAGAACGACCTATTTGTGTTAGTAACTGCTCGGGTTTCTCTTGAGCCAAATTCTTACGAGTATTTTTATCAATTAATTCAACACCTCTACTGACCATACGATTGAGCATAGCTGTATAGCTAACTCCAAAGTCTAAGGCTAGGTGCATAACAATTTGAGCGGTAATTACACCATCCGATTGTTTTAGGTAGTTTATTAATCTCGGAACTAAAGCCTCCTCTGGCATGAGAAAATTGGCGGCAAACCATTGAGCAAAATATTCTTCAGGTTTGCGAAAATTATTAAAGTCGCAAGCTATTCCTCTCTGTTGGCGATGAATTAAATAATGACAATATTCGTGAGCTAATACAAAATTGAGCATAGATTCACTAGATGCCCTAAGATTACTCTTCACCAACACAAAAGAACCATTAGACGGTGAAAAAATAAAACAGCCACCGAGTTTTGGGGTTTTAAGTGACCATGCCATGACCCTAATTTCCTGACTTTCAAGAATAGAGCCCATATCTCTAATGGGAACAGATGAAGGTAATCCCAACCTGGCACGCTCTTTACTAGCCATCCATTTAGCAGCAGCAGGAGTAGGTTTATAAATGTTGTAAAAGGGTTCAGCAGAATAAGAACTAGAAATCCGATAAAGCATTCGAGCTAGTTCCCCAAAATTACGGTGGAACTGACGAAATTTATCTATCTGTTTGCGGTCTGGTGAAATATCTACAGCTTGATTACCACTAAAAAGAATCTGTGTTGGATCGGTTTCATCAAATTTCTTTGTTTCTCTGGAAGAAGATTTTTGACCAGAATCAGATTCATATGATGATTCTTCATCTAGAAAAAATAAAATACTTTTACCAACTAACTTAGAGAATTTCTGTAGTTCTAAGCTATCTATTTTGCGTTTTCCAGATTCCATTAATGATATGGCAGAACGAGGAAGCTCAAGATGTTTAGCTACAAAATCTTGGGATAAAGATGCTTCTTCTCTGGCCAGACGAATTCTACGACCTAGTTCTGCGTAATTCATTCGGTTATTTTGTTAGATTATCGAACATTATTTTATTTCTAACTGGACGCATTCTATAACGTCTTAAGAACATCTTTGGTTTATATGTATCTTAGACTTGTTGCGAATTAAATATGTGCGTTTCTGAAACCCTTGTTACATGAGAAGGTTTTTGAGTATGGGGTACAGCCGACATACGGATACTGTTGGCGCAAGTAATCTTTACTGAAGTTATTAGTACTACAAAGACGAAAAATCTTAACTTTAGCCTTTGGTAATACTTTGTGTAATATTATTTGTAGCACATTCGCCCACAGTATCACATACGCGCAAAATAGGACAAGATGTTAAGCAATGTAAAGATACTGGTTTATTTCCAGTCTTCCAAAGTTCTTGAAACTACCTTGCTGACAGCTATGATGCCCAGATTGTATAAAAGCGATGGGAAACATAAATTACGAACTTCCCCAAAAAAGATAGTTGGGTTGAAACGACTAGAGTACAGCAAATCAACTCTTCACGTCACTAATAATAGAAAACTTGACCATAAATAACCCCTAAAAAAAATCTAGGTAAATCTGGGCAGCCTTAGCTCCGCGGGCGGTTGAATGGTCGAATTTTGGTTAAATATTTGTAAAATCCGCCCGCGGAGCGCCGATAACCGAGGGCGACAAATCAATAGTTTCAGAGAAGGCGTGGAAAGGGGGGATTTTAAGTTAATGAGAACGCGGATCTTCATTATCGGTTTGGATATGTCCCCCCGAACCACCCCAGATTTATCCAGATTTATTGGAGCCCCAAAATATGTAATACATTGCATTACTAGCGTCTCTACATGTTGAACATAAATTCAACCCAATCAGTTTGGAGGGACTACCAATTTCTGAGCCCTGGTCAGTCAGTCAAAGGGCGAGAAAACTTTTTTTTTCAGCTCGTCAGAATAATTTTGATTTGACTCGTTGAGATTTTTGGCTTTTTTGAGTCGAAAAAAATTGTGGGATTTACAATGTTTTGTTAGATTAGTCTCTATGCTTTTTGGGTTCAAAGCCTGAGAGAAAACACTCATGTCAATTACTTGTATTGCTGTGGCTGGAAGAAAAGGGGGGGTAGGCAAAACAACCGTCTCTTGTGGACTGGCTTCAGTATTTTCCAATCAAAAGAAGCGTGTATTGGTAATGGACTTAGATCCTCAATCCAATGTCGCATTTGCTTTAGGTGCAGATCCTACTGCACCAGGAACAGCAGAAGTTTTAATGGGCCAAAACCCAAAACCTCTATCTATTAATTCCTACTTAGATGTGCTACCTGGTGGGGCAGAATTAAGTAATCAAACAGTACAGATGACTCATCCAGAAGAATTAGCAGATGCTATTGCTAATTTCTCATACGAGCTAGTAATTTGTGATTGCCCACCAGGAAACGAGCATCTAGAAAGACTCGCTTTAGTCGCAGCATCATCAGTATTAATTGTTGCTAATGCTCATCCTCTTGCCATAATGGGGGCGGGAAGGGTAATGAGTGAATTGATATCCTATCAAGAAAAAGGACGAAAAATTGCTGAACGATGGGCAATAGTTCAATCTCTCATTGATAAACGTCGAAAATTGGATAAAAATTTGGATGCTGTTTTACAAGAAATTTATGCGGATGTAGAGCGACTAATCGTTCACCAAGATACGGAATTAGCATTAGCGACCGCTAACCAAGTCCCTATTTTAGAACAGGCGCCTAACTGTCGTGGAGCCAAAGATTTAATTAAGGTAGCGGAGTGGTGTTGTCATGGCTAAAAAATCACCATTGGCTAATTTTGCTGCTGCTGCTACAGCTGCTAAAAATATGTCCTATCAGGATCGAGAAGCTGAGTCCAACAAGGAAAAAAACCGTCTGCAAAAAACTACCGTCTTGTTACAGCATATTAAAAAGAGAGAAAAAGATACTCGTCCTCTTAATGAATCCCACGTTGAATCATTGATGGAATCCATTGCTGTTTTAGGATTAATTGAACCTTTAGTGGTAGATCGGCAAAATCGATTATTAGCAGGAGGACATCGTTTGGTTGCTATCCAACGATTAAAACAAGATAATTTAATCGCTTATGAACAGCATTTTTCAGGAGACGCAATTCCAGTTCGGACCATGGCTTTTGATGCTGAGTCAGAACCAGAACTGGCTTTACAGTGTGAGGTAGCAGAAAATGAGCATCGGCGTGATTATACGCCGGCTGAGGTCAGAATTTTAGCAGAACGCTTAAAGAAGGAAGGATACAAGCGTTTAAAAGGAAGACCAGGGAAGGGGGAAAAATCTTTGGTGCTAGCTTTAGCCTTTGTAGTTAACAAAAGTAAACGGACCATTGAGCGGTATTTGAAGGAGGAAAGGGAAAGCTCACAAAAAAGTGCGACAAGTGTCGCACTTGTTGCCGAGCAAAAAAATCTTCGCTCCCTTCAGAAGTCCTTATTGAACTGGCAAAAAGGGATGACAGAAACTCCTAATACTCCCAAAAGAGCAGCTTTAGCCAAAAAACTGCCGGGAATGTTGAAATTAATTGATGCAGCGCTGGGAGAAATAGAGAATAATATCCCAGAAATGAATATTGAAGATGAAGCCAATTTAAAATGAGGTGCCAGGCGACTGATTAAAAATTGCTCAGTTTTGCAACCTAACAATGATGGCTCCCCATGCCCCCTATACTTGTGTGAGGAAGATTTTCTCCGAGCTACAGTCAGAGTCGAGATAGGATCGAGAGCCGAACAAGGTTCGTCCCGGGCGCATCTAACGGTTGGGGGAGGGTAGCAAAAGACAAGCCACAGGAGTAAGATGCATATTTAAAGGAACTTCGATGAGCGAATTCCACAATTGCTCCAATTGCTTTTTCTGGTTCGAGAACTTTTTGGGCATATCCTTTGGTAGAACTAGTCAGTAGATCACAAACTTTTCTAGAAGATTTATGGAATGCGGTTTTCAGCCGATATTCCCTATGGCTAGAAACTAGAGTGTATCAGCTTTTCAAGTGATCGTTGAGATGATGAGTTGGCTACAATTTTGTTGGGCTAGTGGGAGAATGTAGGAGTTAGGAAATAGGATAATTGACCTTATCAGTAAAATTATTGGTTTTGACTTGCCGCAGTGCGGGATTTTATACATTCGGGTACTTAAACTCAGTATTTCAACCCCGCACTGCGGCAAAGGCGCTCGCAGAGCGCGAGTAACTTTTCTCTCGGGGAGCAGGTTCGACAATCTGGTAGAACTAACTTCAAGTATGCTACTTCATACATCTCGTCTTCTTCTCGTTGCAACTTACTCATTTCTTTGATTAAGAGGTTTGGCTTGGCTTTTGGCTCGGCCAAGATAGTAAGATTATTAATTTTTGGGATATTTTCTGGGATCTATTCTGTTGACGTTCCTGACGATTTTCAGGGGTTAAATAGATACAATAACGAAGAAGATAGGGAGTATCTGAATTAACGGGAGTTAGCTTCAGATTCTCAATTCATTCTTGGAATTGCAAGATAGTTTGATTGTGACTCTCATCCAAAATTTCTAAAGCCACTACTTTGCCATCTTGATCTAGAGCTTCCCAAACAGTATTCGGAGCATGAATAGTGTGGGTACGAGTTTTTTCTTCTTCCGTGGCGGATATGGTTACTTGACCTGTATTGACTGAATCATAGACGAGGGACAATAAGGGGGAATTCTCAAACTGAATTTGATCCCCACGTACTGGGTTAACTATTTCCAGCTTAATTCGCCTTCCTTTATTGTTATTACTAACTTGGTCGAAAAACTCTCCCCATCGCTCTGGGGGAATTTGTTTATTGCTCATTTTCTTCTCCTTGCTTTCAAAAACTCTCATTGAGTTTTTGAATGAGTCGGATTTAATTTAATTGACGACCTTACTAAAATTAGAACTAAAATCTGAGGAAGTTATGAAGAAACAGGGATTTTGCCAGAGGAAGTAGCTCAAGTCATAACAGCAAAAATTACATCGAGCGACCAAAAGGCTATTTAGTGAATTCTCAAGAAGATAGAAACAGTCAGCAAAGATTAATATTGAATCTTTAATCAACTAAATCGACTTTAGACATGGGCTACTATTATGACCATAAAGAAGATTGACTGTCATACAGCAAAATCTAAAGTTTGGGAGAACCGAAATGCGAGGTGAATAATTAAACTAAATTTCATTGGAAAATTAAGAAAAGCCAATTCAATGCGATTAGTATTATGGAAGATTTTACTAGGTTCTACTTTCCTAAAGATAGTTCATCAAAACGTCTGGTTTATAAAAAAGGTAGTGGTGCTGCGGTAATCTTGATGCACGAATTACCAGAAATGATTCCTGAATGTGTTGACTTAGGGAGACGGCTGGCTAAGAATTTTACAGTTTATCTGCCGTTGCTATTTGGAGAGCCAGATCAACCCCTTTCTCTCTCTAAAATGGTGCAATATACTGCACTTCTATGCATTAGTCAGGAATTTTATTGCTTTGCCAAAAATAAATCGAGTCCGATTATAAAGTGGCTGAAAGCACTTTGCCGACAAGCTAAACAGGAATGTGGAGGAAAAGGTGTGGGAGTAATTGGTATGTGCTTGACTGGAGGGTTTGTTTTATCGTTGATGGCAGATGAAAATGTAATTGCACCTGTTGCTAGTCAGCCCTCTCTGCCCTTTGGAATTACGTCTTCTCACAAAGCAGCTTTAGGAGTTTCGCCAGAAGAATTAGCAGTTGCCAAAGAGAGAGCTAATAATGGTGTTCCTATTTTAGCTTTGCGTTTTTCTGAAGATAAAACTAGTCCCCAGGAAAAGGTTATGAGGTTGCGCCAAGAGTTTGGCGAGGAAACCGAGATAATTGAGGATAGTACAGAATTATGTTGGAAACGTGGTGCAGCTTTGGAAACTATAGAAATTAATTCTAAACCTGGCAATCCTTACAAGATCGCTCAAAGTTCTCATGCTGTTTTAACATTGGGATATCGGGAGCAAGATCATCCAGCTAATAGAGTATATGGGCGTGTAGTTGAGTTTTTGGGGAAACAGTTGGCAAAGTAAGCAAAATAAATAATAGATCAGCCGAAATATCAAGATAGGGAGCAATCGGAAAAAGTTGGTTTGAGCTAAAGAATTATGTAGAAAAACAGGGTTTTTCAATTATAATCTGAAACCGAAATTACACCTCCCAGCATCGCATTTGAGTAAAAACGGCTCACTTTATAGCTCCAGATCTAAATGCTAAAATCATGACTCCTAAAGCAACTCATAAAACTATCTATCAATTAAAAATTACCCTCAGAGATATTAGACCTCCAATTTGGCGACGAGTCCAAGTAGAAAGTTCAACTACTTTGTCACAGTTACACTTGATTGTCCAAGCAGCAATGGGTTGGTACAACTGTCACCTACGGTTAATCAACGGTTGGCAGGGTTTGAAAGATTTGCACAGTAGGATTTCAAAGACTAATAATCTTACTATTTTTGGAGAGCAAAAAGCCGAGAAAAACATCTGAATCAAAGAAATGAGTAAGTTGCAACGACAAGAAGACGAGATATATGAACGCTTCTATTTCAAGAAAAACAAGATTAATAAAATAAACATGATTAACCAACACTGCTATTTCACAATAATGAAATAAGCCAAATAAGAAACAGTACAGATGAATGTAGAAGAAGAATAGTCTGATGTCTTGCAGAACTTAGAAGAAGCGATAATGGCACATTATCGAGATAATCCAGATTTAATTGATGCAGAAGTAGAAACAGCAATATCGTATCTAGTGAAGTTCTACAGTGCAGAATCTCAAGGAAAAACCAGTAGTTATCGAGAGCCGAAGAAAATCGCAGGGGAAGTAGCTCAGTCAGTTAAACAGATGTGCGAATGGAGATTAGGAAGGGAGAAGTTGGAAGTAGAGGATGAATCAGGTGAAATAACAGAAGTAGCAGCAGAAGAAATGGAGCTACAGAAATTAAAGCCATCGGAAATAGTAGCTTGTCTTAAGAAAATTCAATCCTCGGTTAAATTCTGGACTAAAAAGCATGGCAGACAAGGTTATTTAAAGTTTGTGGCGAAGTTTTTGTGATGCATTTAAAGCTAACAAAATCTACTAAAGATTAGTAATATTTACATAATAATATTTTGGTAGATAATTTAACCAGTAAAAACGGCTCAATAGTTTAATCGAATCCTCCTTTTTTTCAAGA
>JASJEK010000171.1 GCA_030064915.1 Xenococcaceae cyanobacterium MO_234.B1 | reverse complement strand
CTGATATTACACTAGTTCGACGAGGCTAACTCGCCCTAAGCTAATCCACATCTAACTTGCATCTTTACTAATTAGGAAACAAATCGTAAAACCCTCTCCCCTCTCTTGGTTGGCTCCGGGAATGGGAGAATATCTTATTAGTTAACAAAAATCATAACTCCTTTAGAGAGTTCCACGGAACGTCTCTAGTTTTTATTTCTTTACTATACACCATAATAGTTAATATTTGTTTGTTCAAGTTTATGTTTTGCGGTTTATTTCTTAAAAGAAATTGCAATTTTTCTCAGTTGATCCCAGAATCAAGTTAATCTCACGATCATAAGGCATTAAATTGTACTTAACTTGCTAAGAATCTAAAGATACTTAGGGATTATTTGAGTCTAGATTAATGTCTCAAACTAAATAACAGAATTTTACTTGGGGGTTTCAAGTATGAGTAAAAATGGGATAGAAAACACCCGTAATGTGGCGATCGCCGGTCCTTATTCTAGTGGTAAAACCACCCTACTAGAAAGCATCCTCTATGTGACCGGCGCAATCACTCGCAAAGGTAGTATTAAAGACAAAAATACTGTAGGAGATAGCTCTCAAGAAGCACGCGATCGCTCGATGAGCGTAGAAGTATCCGTTGCTAGTACCAACTATGAGGATATTTACTTCACCTTATTAGATTGTCCTGGTTCAGTAGAATTTGCCCAAGAAACTTACAATACCCTAGTTGGTGCAGGGGCAGCTATAGTTGTTTGTGAACCAGTAATAGAAAGAGTATTAACCCTCGCTCCTTTATTTAAGTTTTTGGACGACTGGGAAATTCCCCACTTAGTATTTATTAATAAGATGAATCGGGCTTCAGGCAATTATATGGAGATTCTCCATGCTCTCAAAGAGGTTTCGAGCCGTCCTCTAGTTCCCCAACAGTATCCGATTTATCAAGATCATAATTGTATTGGTTATATCGACTTAGTTACAGAGCAAGCTTATCATTATCATCAGGGGAATCCTGCTGACCCCATGCCCTTCCCTGAAACCTTAGCAGAGGAGGAGAAATTAGCCCGTAACGAAATGCTAGAAACCCTAGCAGACTTTGACGATCATTTGTTAGAAGAATTGATTGAAGAAATTGACCCCCCCCAAGATGAGATTCTTCGAGACTTGAAGCAAGATTTAAGTGCTGACCTGATTGTTCCTGTCTTTATTGGTATGGCAGAACAGGACTATGGAGTACGCCCACTCCTTGATGCCTTGGTGAAAGAAGCCCCAGACCCCAATATTACCGCAGCAAGAAGAGGACTCAAGGCACAACCTGACGGAGATGCCTTAGCACAAGTTCTGAAAACTTTTTACACTCCACAAGGAGGCAGACTATCTTTAGTTCGAGTTTGGCAAGGGACTCTTACTGATGGCATGACTTTGAATGGTGTTAGGGCTAGTGGCATATATCGCCTCATGGGACAACAGCAAGAACCTATACAAAATGCTGGTGTAGGAGAAATTGTAGCTCTGGGGCGCATGGAAAATATCTACACAGGAGATACTTTATCTAGTAACTCTAAACAGGTTTCTCCCTTACCAAAAGTCGATCCTATAGCCCCTGTTTATGCTTTGGCGATCACTCCTGAAAATCGTCAAGATGAAGTAAAACTTAGTAGTGCCATTACAAAACTATTAGAAGAAGACCCCTCTTTACGTTGGGAACAACATGGGGATACTAGGGAAGTTATTCTCTGGGGACAAGGGGAAATTCATCTGAAAGTGGCATTAGATCGGTTGCGTCGTAAGTACAATCTGGCAATGAGTACCCATCTACCCCAAGTACCCTATAAAGAAACTATCCGTCAATCCTATACTTCCCACGGTCGCTATAAACATCAAAGTGGCGGACATGGGGCGTTTGGTGATGTGTATCTAGAAATCAAACCTTTATCAAGAGGCTCAGGATTTCAATTCCATCAAACTATTGTCGGTGGTGTTGTTCCTAAACAATATATTCCTGGTGTAGAAACGGGAGTCAGAGAATACCTAAAAAAAGGACCCCTAGGTTTTCCTGTAGTAGATGTAGATGTTACCCTAACAGACGGTTCTCATCACTCCGTTGACAGTTCGGAACAAGCCTTCAAACAAGCTGCTCGCATTGCGATGACTGAGGGAATGGAAAAATGTAACCCTGTATTATTAGAACCGATCCTCTCCATTAGTGTTGCTGCGCCTGCGGAGTTTACTTCTAAAGTCTTACAATTGTTAACTGGTCGCCGAGGACAAATTCTGGGTTACGAAGCTTTAGATGGTTGGAAAGGTTGGGACAAAGTTTCTGCCTATTTACCTCAAGCAGAAATGCACAACTTTATTATTGAGCTGCGATCGCTTACTTTGGGGGTTGGTTTCTTTGACTGGAAATACAATCACTTACAAGAAGTCCCTAATAAGTTAGCTAGTCAGATTTTAGCTACTGCTGAGGCATAAACTAATGGCTAGGGGAATAGTGACTGGTGATTAGTGATTGGGGATTTTCTGATCCCTATCCCTAATCTCTAAAAAATACTTGGGGGTATCTGATTCTTGATTTCTAGAATCATTAATATACCCCCTTTTAAAGTGAATAGACTTCTTGTATGGAACTCCAGTTATGACCCCTTTCAAGTGTATGTTTTTAATAAAGTTGTGAGTGTTTACTCTAATTAGAACTAAGAAATAAGGTTTTCTCCCCCTGCTCCCCCTGCTCCCTCTGGAGGGGCTGTCTTTTGAGGTCTCCTCAAAAGCTTGTAAGCCCCGTCTTCCTCTGCCTATCTAAACCTTTAAATCTTAAAATCATACCCTTGAGAGAGTTATGACTCCAACTGCTGCTTATCTTCACATCCCTTTTTGTCGTCGTCGTTGCTATTACTGTGACTTTGCAATTTCAGTTGTTGGCGATCGCCCTTTAACTGATAATTCTAATATCGTAACTGATTATATTAATTATCTCTGCCAAGAAATTAGCGCTACACCTTCCACTGACACACCATTGCAAACAATATTTTTTGGTGGGGGTACACCTTCTTTATTACCTGTTAAACAATTAGCTCAAGTCATAGATACTTTGCAACAGCAATTTGATATTGCTCCAGATGCCGAAATATCTATGGAAATTGATCCTAATACCTTTAATCAAGAAAAGCTACAAGGATACCTTGACTGTGGAATTAATCGAGTTAGTTTGGGAATTCAAACTTTTGATGAAAAGCTATTACAAATTTGCGGGAGAACTCATACAGTAAAAGATATTTTTCAGGCAATTGATATTATCAAAAAATTGTCTATTAAGAACTTTAGTTTAGATTTAATTACAGGATTACCTCATCAAACTTTAGAACAGTGTCAAGCATCTTTAGTAACAGCTATAGAAATTAACCCTCCTCATTTATCTTGTTACGATTTAGTGGTTGAACCTGTAACGGTTTTTGGGAAAAAATATCACCCAGGAGAAAAGCCTTTACCCACAGATGAAACTACCGCAGCGATGTATCGCCTGACACAAAAATTATTAACAAGTAACGGCTATCAACATTACGAAATATCCAATTATGCTCAACCAGGTTATCAATGTCTCCATAATCGAATTTATTGGGAAAATAAGCCTTATTATGGCTTTGGAATGGGTGCAGCTAGTTATGTAGGAAACAAAAGATATACTCGCCCCTGTACGAGAAGAGAGTATTATAATTGGGTTAAAGAGGGTGCAGTAATTGATGTTCCAGAAACCAGCAAAAGCGACCGCTTATTAGAAACTTTGATGTTAGGATTGCGCCTTGCTGAAGGAGTTAAATTATCTGCAATCTCTCAACAATTTGGAGGAGAAAACACAACTAAAATTTTAGATTGTTTACAACAATATCAAGATATTAAATGGGTAATTGTAGAGCAAAATTTAGGGAATAATCAAGAATCTAGATTAAGATTAAAAGACCCGGAAGGTTTTTTATTTTCTAATCAAATTCTTACCAGTTTATTTGAGTTAGACTTTTCTTGAAATAAATATCTTTTTGCTTAAATTATAATTAAGAACTATACATAAGTTAATATAAGGTAATGATAGAATAAGATTGCCTGAAATTTGCCAACTAAAAGTTGTAAGTAATTATGCCTGAAGAATCCTCAAACCCCAAAGATGACTTTTTAAATCCTATCAGTAAGTATTACGGAAAGTTTACTCCTGGTAATTTAGCATTTAACTCCAATCTTCAAGAATTTGTTAATCAAGTATCTTATATTTGTGCTTTAGAAACCAATGGAAAAATAGCTCCTAATGAAGCCTATGAAAGAATTAAAAAATTGTGGAAAAAGTTAAAAAATTCCAAGACAGAATTATTAGATAAAATCAATAATCCACCGACAACTGATCAATAACAAGCTTTTTGATTGAACCTTTTTTATTAAACATTTACCATTTAACATACCATTTAACATTGATCAATTGTTGAATATTGATGGTATAGGGTTAGATAAATATTGCCATTTTTAACTTTATTTCTAACTTTAAGCAAGAAGAAGCTGATAAATTATAAATTATAAATTATAAATTATGGTTAAAATTATTAGTCGTAAATCTTTAGGAAAACAGCCAGTTTATGACATTGGTGTTGTTGACG
Source organism: Xenococcaceae cyanobacterium MO_234.B1 (assembly GCA_030064915.1). Classification (GTDB taxonomy): domain Bacteria; phylum Cyanobacteriota; class Cyanobacteriia; order Cyanobacteriales; family Xenococcaceae; genus JASJCP01. Next base: position 5,968 of record JASJEK010000171.1, on the reverse strand, counting down.
AGCACAACTTTATTTTAGCCAATGGCGCAATAGCTTCTAACTGTTTTAACAAATCCCATTCTACAGCTTACGCTTACGTCACTTATCAAACTGCTTATCTCAAAGCCAACTATCCCACAGAATATATGACGGCTTTGTTGACCGCTAGCAGTGGGACTCAAGATAAAATTGAAAAGTATCGGGAAAATTGTCAAAGAATGGGTATTCAAGTAGAACCCCCCGATATTAATCGTTCTCTAGAAGATTTTACTCCCCAAGAAAATAACATACTATTTGGTTTATCTGCGGTTAAAAATTTAGGACAAGCTGCTATTGAAAGTATCTTAACAGCTAGAGAAAAAGGTAAATTCAAATCACTAGCAGATTTTTGTGAACGGGTTGATTTACGTACTGTCAACAGTCGTACGTTAGAAACTCTGATTTATTGTGGTGCTTTTGATATTATTGAAAATAATCGCCGACAACTCATTAATGACCTTGAAGTACTGATTCCTTGGGCGCAGAAAAAAAACAAAGAAAAAGCAACAGGTCAAATGAATTTATTTGACTGGGCTGGTGATACTATTGCTGAGGAGAGTGATAGTAATGATAGTTTTGAACAAGCACCAAGTACTCCTAGAGTAGAGGATTTTCCTTTACAAGAAAAACTGAAACTAGAAAAAGAATATCTCGGTTTTTATGTTAGCGATCATCCTCTTAAAGCAGCTAGTCAAGCAGCACAAATTTTATCCCCTATTAATCTTAATCAACTAGCAGAACAAAAAGCCAGAAAACCTGTTAGTGCGGTAGTAATGTTAACAGCAGTCAAAAAAATTATTACCAAAAAAGGCGATCCTATGGCATTTTTGCAGATGGAAGATATTACTACTGGGGATGTAGAAGGAACAGTTTTTCCTCGTACTTATGCCAAAATTGAATCAGTTTTACAAGAAAATGCTCGCTTAATTATTTGGGGAAAAGTACAAGAAAAAAATGATAAATATCAATTTATTGTCGAGGATGCCAAGCCAGTAGAAGAAGTAAGAATAATTATGGTGGAAATGAGTCCCGAACAAGCATTACAACCTCTCAAGCAACAACATCTCAAGATGATTTTGCAGGACAATAAGATAGAAAAAAATGCCGTAAAGATTCCTACAGTGATTATTATTAACCAGGGGACAAAACGCCAGTTTGTTCGTCTTGGAAAACGGTACTGGATCAAAGATGATCATGCTGCTGTTTCAGCTTTAAGCAAACTAGGTTTTACGGTTCGTACTGAACCTTTAATTCCTGTCTAGTTTAATTTAGTTTCTGTAACTAAGGTACAACTAGTCCAAGTGCCTTTTTCATTATAGTTACGCGTGATCCTTTGTCGCTTATTAGGGGCTAACAGCCAACCTATTTCTAAGACAAAATTATGACGTAATTTTGCTTCTAACGGACAGTTACAAGATGCACCATCAGGTAAGAGTAGTATCTGTATTTTTAAAGGGCTATTTTCAAATAAAAGTCTTGAGCCATCAATTCTCGCTTGAGATGTGATCTGGCGAGTACCAAAAGATAGAGTTTGCTCTAGATAGTTACTACTTGGTTGGGTGATTTTGAGATGACTCTTAAAAGTATCAGGAGTGCGAAAATCGGGATAGATAGTAATAGCTTCTCCTTGCCATTCTCCTAATAAATTTTTCACCATTAATTGGGGTTTTTCGGGAGTGTTACTATTAGGTAGTTTTTCTCTAATTAAGACTACACGCTCTAATTTACTTGAACCATTATAAAAGATTATCATTCGTAAACGGCGGTCGCCTGAAATCAAGCCAAATTCACCTCCAAAAGTACCATAGGGAGCAAATTGCATACTACCTTGAGCAAATGCGCCATTTTCAAAGAATAAAATCGAGCGATTTAAAGAGGTTTTGCTGTAGTCAACAACCACATCGCGAGAGGGTTTATCAGGAGGAAGATAACGTACTACCTGATGAACTGCTTGATTGTTTTCTCTTCCTTCGAGAGTAACAACAGTTAGAGTATCTTCTATTTCTTCTCCTTGGGGCGATAAACGAGTAAAAGATCCTTGCCATTCACCCAAATTTTTGAGAAAAGATTCCCATTGAGAAAGCATAATTACTATTAGATAAATAGATAAAGTTTGCAGGTGGTAGTAGTTTATACTAGCTCGAATCGGCAAAGCGATCGCCGTTGTGTGCTTTTGTTACCAGGGTAATTAATTTCTCTTGTCTCAGCTTTTGGGTCATATCGAAATATTATCGCCCCAATTTCTTTAAAGCTGCGATCGCGTGTAACTTGATTTTTGGTTCTGGGTCTGTTTCTAACTGTTTCAGAGTGTCTCGCGCCGTAGCTTGTCCTAGTTCTCCGAGAGAAGTAGCTAAAACTGCTTTGAGTTGATATTCATTAATTTTATCTGGGTAAGCATTGGCAAAATCAATCAAGATATTAGTAGCTTTGGCTTTCAATTTTGGCTCTAATATCCTTCCTAAGACGGCAATAATCTCTTGACAAACTAATTTTTCTGCTTCTGGTAAAGCTTGTTGTAAATAGTCGAGAGCTAATTCAATTTCACTCCAACCCAAGGCTCTAACTATTGTTAATTGCAAATCAAAGGGAGTATGGGGAGATTGTAAAACCCTAAACAAAGCGGTAGCTGATTTCTGGTGCTGCATTCGCCCTAATGCGATCGCAGTTTGATGGCAAACAACACTATTGAGGTCATAGAGTAAAGGTTGCAGATGCTCGATTAAATCTAACTCTGTTGCAATATCTTGACGATAGCCCAAAGCTGCTACTGCTTCTTTTCTCACTAAACTAGAAGTGTCTTTTAAAGCTGTAATTAGTTTGTAAGGAATAGGATCTTCATGAAAACTACCTAATGCTTCAATAGCGATCGCTCTTATTTCTGGTTGGGGGTCTTGAGTCGCTTTTAAAAGAGCCGTAATTGTCTGGGGACTGCGGATATGAGCCAAAGAACGCACGGCAAATAAACGGTATTTCGGCTGTTCTAAAAGATTTGTTAAAACTTCAATAGCTGGTTTACCAATGTGAGCTAAAGTTCGGGATGCAATGCTGGCTAAATCTTCTTCCTCTGTTGTTTGGAGCAGTTCAGCTAAGGCTATTACTACTACTGGTTCTTTAAATTCTCCTAAAATCCGCACTGCAAACCAATGTACTTCGGGATCAACAGCTTCATCTTCCAAAATTGTTACTAAGGGCATAACCACCTGCTTACCCAATACCGGAAATAACTTAGCTATTCCCCATTTTTGCGGGAAATCACCCTTAAATAAAACTTCTAAGGCTAAATTTAAAACTTTTTGCCAAATATCAGGCTCTAGACCATCTAGTGTTTTACTAAAACATAGCTGCTGTAAATAGTATTGCACCTGAAACCAGTTTTGCTGTTGTGCTGCAAGATTGGCTTCGTCGAGAGTTGTGATAAAAGTCAAGGAATTATTCACGCGATCGCCGTCCTCAAGACTAGACCTCTTGTACCCATTCTCATCAACCTTGGCTGTGTTGAGGTAATAGGTAAAGTTTTTGATTTCATATTTATTTTTTTAATACTCATTTAATTGCTAGTTTCAACAATTACAGCTACCTATGGCAAGTCATTATGTAAAAAATACATATTTAACATTCAATTAGTACATATACGATATTTGGTGCTTACTACTTGCTACTTACTTTGTTATCCAAATTAATATTAATTTAGACAATTAAGTAATTTGTAAACTTTAGTCCCTTCAAAAAAATAGAAATTGCAGATTTAATGAAAGATAAACCCCTCTGCTGGTCTGTCAATTTTGAAATGATGGGTTGTTGCGTTCTAAACTGTAATTTTACATCTCTCGCAAAGCGGTGCGAACCTGCGGAATTTTTATCGCTGAAAGCGCGCCGAAGGCGACCCGCAATAGGTAGCGCACCGAGCAAAGGCGCAAAGGGGATTAAGAATGGTTTTACATCTATGAACGCAGTTTGGTATAACGTGGGGAGAGTAAGCGCGTCTGCTTTTAGGCGACGAGAGGAGGTCACTCAGATGGATGATTAAAATCTTTGAACCACTGTAGCAAGGCACTTTCCAGTTGAGGCGATAGGGAGAAGGGTAAATTTTTAGTGCGCAAGTGTAAATCTCTTTGGGGAAAAGGAATTTCAATTTGACTCTCTTTTAAAGCTTTTTCGATGCGGAAGTAGAGGTCACTTTTGAGGGGAGCTTGGCGACTGGGTTCAGAAATCCAAACCAGTAACTCAAAATTTAACGAACTATCTCCTAAACCAACAAAAAATACTTGAGGTGATGGACGGTGTAAGACTTCTGGATGTTCGTTGGCTATTTGTAATAACAGAGATTTAAGGGCTTCTGTGTCAGAGCCATAGGCAACTCCCACTGGAATATGTAACCGAGAAATGGGACTGTCGTGACTCCAGTTAATTACTTCATCAGTGAGTAAGCGAGAATTGGGGACAATAATCGAAACTCGATCCAAAGTGGTTAAAACAATACTTCTTGCTCCTACTCGCTCTACTGTTCCCATATAGTTTCCCACTTCAATAAAATCCCCTACTTGCACCGATCGCTCAAATAGTAGTACTAATCCACTAGCAAAGTTTTTAGCAATATCTTGGAAACCAAAACCAATACCCACACCTAACACACTACCTAAGATCGTTAGAGTGCTAAGGTCTAACCCCCAAACTTGAAGTAAAAGAATTGTCCCAAAAGCAATCAAGCCATACCTTGTAATGATCAAGATAACTTCTTGAGAGCTACGGTTCATCCTTATTGGGCTCAGAATTCTAGTTCGTAGTAAATTGGCAGTCTTACCTGTTGCTACAAATAAACCCCAAAATAAAGTGATGAGTATGACTAAATCAATAAAAGAATAAGAGCGATCGCCTAAAGAGAATAAAGAAATAGTAAAAATACCCCGCAAACTAGTCCAAACTTCATAGCGTAACTCTCGCAAAGGAGGAAACAACTCTGTTAGGGAGTATAAAGCCAAAAACCACAAGCCAATTCTGGCTAGAGCCAGTTTTACCTTGAAAAATAAACTCAAATCAGTCTCTCTACTACTATCAGGCACTTTTAAATTAGACACTTTGAAGCCTGGAATTAGCCGACGTAAAGCTTGAGTCACAGAATAGTGTCCTAATAAACGCAAAAATCTATTGCCAGCAAATGCGATCGCCAAAATTAGAACACTTAAAATTACTCTCTGGCGTAGATACTCAGGAGTTCTTTCTAATTGGGCTTGAATGATAGATTTTTCGATTTTGGCGCGCCAAATTTCCGCTCTTTCCTGTACCGTTTCCCTTCCAGATACATCCTGTTCGGTGACAGTCAGTAGATTCTCACCGTTAAGATAAATATTAGATAATTTCCCACTAGTTTTAATTTCTACCTGGGGTGGTTCGGGTAACTCTACAGCACTTTCTAACCGAGAGTTAATTTTTTTGGCTCGGGCTTCAGCACTTAAATTATCAGACTTCCCAATAGAAAAAATTTGCCGACCATCTACCATCACAGAAGCTGGAGAATCGTTGGACAACAAAGACGGAAAGTTCCATTTCTCGTCTAAGAAAAAACGAGGAGCAGCAGAATCCTCTTGAGGGAAAGTCGCAAAGGTTAATATTAATAAAAATGACACTACCAGTAGTAATGTCATGGGAGTGAACAAAAAGAAAAATTTTCTTCGGTTCCGAGTCTTTATTTTCACTAGCTTGATCAATAGTGATGAAGGTAGATTATACTTTTTAGTCTAATAAACTTTAAGGTGGGCGGTGCCCACCCTACTTTTTTTCTCGTGCAGAGGTCGAATCCTCAGTTATCCCGTGGAGATAATTCGATATCCCATCCTGGTCTTCCCCACCAGACATCACGCTCATTTGGCTCAATCCAAAAGTCAAGTCTTTGAATTGCACCATCTTCAAAAATTAGCTTGGGAAATTCTGGATAGTCCCGATCCTCTTTTTC
>JASJEK010000170.1 GCA_030064915.1 Xenococcaceae cyanobacterium MO_234.B1 | reverse complement strand
GGTTCAGTAGGTACAACCAAGGGGTATTTATGCCAAGGAATATAGGGATTAGGCTCTTTTAGATGCAAATGAGGCGGAATTTCTTGGTTTTGCAAAGATAAGACCACTTTCATCACTCCAGCAATACCTGCTGCCGTTTCCAGATGACCGAAATTAGTTTTGACTGAACCAATCATCAGAGGTTCATCCTCCGAGCGTCCTTGTCCCAGTACTCTACCCAAAGCAGAAACTTCAATGGGATCTCCCAAAGATGTCCCCGTCCCGTGAGCTTCCGCATATTGAATTTGATTGGGCTTCACCTTAGCGTTGTCCAGAGCCTGACGCAGTAATGCTTCTTGCGCTGAACCGTTGGGAGCAGTTAAACCATTACTCCGACCATCGTGGTTAGCAGCCGAGCCCCTAATCAAAGCATGAATATTATCTCCATCAGCGATCGCATCACTCAGACGCTTGAGTACTACTACTCCACAGCCTTCACCCCTGGCATAACCATTAGCAGAAGCATCAAAGGTCTTACATCTACCATCAGGGGAGAGAGCTTTGAGTTTGCTGAAACCAATGGTTGTTCCTGGTTCTAACATTAGATTAACCCCACCTGCCAGAGCCAGATTGGACTCTTGAGAACGCAAACTTTGGCAAGCTAAATGAATACCTAAGAGTGCGGAAGAACAAGTAGTGTCTAACTGCATTGTCGGCCCGTGTAGTCCCAGGAAGTAAGAGATCCTTCCAGCAGCAACACTGCGGAAATTACCCAAGGCATCATAGGCAGCAATGCGAGTAGTATCGAGGGACTTAACGTTGAATTTGGCATAGTCATCGAAACAGACACCCATAAATACCCCAGTTTGACTTCCCCTCAAACTTTGTGGTGCGATACCAGCATTTTCTAAAGCCTCCCAGGTAACCTCCAATAATAGACGTTGCTGTGGATCCATACTCATGGCTTCCCGAGGCGAGATCTCAAAGAATTGGGGATCGAATTTATCTACATCATCGATAAAAGCACCATAGCGAGTATACATTTTTCCTGGTGCTTCCTCATCTGGATCGTAGTAAGCATCAACATCCCATCGGTCTGAGGGAATTTCTGTAACTGCATCTACTCCATTGTGTAAAAGCTGCCAGTATGCCTCTGGATTGTTCGAGCCTCCTGGAAAGCGACATCCCATCCCAACGATCGCGATGGGTTCGGTTTTTGCTTGTTTGGAACGCTCAAGTTCCGAGCGCATCTTTTTCAGTTCGACAAGTGCATTTTTTAACAGGGAATGATAGTCAGGATTTACTGAATTGTGACTCATTATTATTTCCTCTACTGAACCTTTGCAATTTCCTCAGCCAGTAATTTGGCAATTTCGTCTTCGGAGAGTGTATCTAAGTCTTTTGGTGTCCCCTCAACATCTAAAACCTCCCCAGTTGTTGGTTTGTCAATGCCAAGCTGTTGTTTGTCGGTTTGCTTAGTCTTTGCTTGAGACTGTAATTCACTTACCAGATGATGTGCCAAGGATTCAATGGTGGGAAAGTTCCAGACAATAGTAGCTTCTACAGGCCATCCCAGCCAATCTTCTAATTCTTGGGCTAAATTAACTGCCATCACAGAATCCAAACCATAGTCAGCAAAAGATTTACTAGGATCGATTGATGAAACTGGTATTTTCCATTCCTGTTGCAGTAAATTAATAATCCAGTTTTGAATAGATTCAACATTATGAAGAGAATCACTCTCTATAGGTGCAATAGTTTCTGCTAAACTCGCCGAATTAGGAGAGATAAAATCATTTAATTCTCTTGCTTTCTCATCGCTGTTAATGTCTGCATTACTAAATGCTATCTCAGAACGTAACTGATTATTTTCCTTCCGTTCTATCCGCAAAAACTCATCTAATCCTTGGTCTTCTCCTGCCAGAGTTTGTTCTAAATCCCCAATAGTCTGAGTATAATTAGCGATTATGGAACTAGTAACTTCACCATCCGCTAAAATTGCTTCTGAAGGACTGCCCCCCAAAGCTGCTTTACACTTCTGATCAAAATTAAGCTGTGCCCACTCCATTGCCCGACTCAAACGCTCTGAGCCAGAATAACTATAAGCTTCTTTGAGGACAGCAAGAAGAATAGCATAGGTAGAAATTTCTCCAGCTAAGGCAGCAGCCCAACGCATGGATGTGGTTCTGTCGGCAAAAGGAGATTGACTACCTAAATGACGTTCTTGTATCTGTGCAGCAACCCCTTGAAGATTATTGGCTATATCCGGAGCATTCAATCCTTGAGAGAGGAATTGGTGTAATTCTTCATTCTGATTGAGAGTACGAGAACCCAGATACATATTTAGCGTCTCAGTAGGACCTTCAAAAATTCGACAGACCCTAGCATCTCGCAACAGTTGAGGAGCAATATTATTTTCCAGATAACCCCTTCCTCCTAAAAGCTGAATTAGACTGTCGGTAGCTTGCCAGAAAAACTCTGCTCCTGCAATCTTACAGACTATATAAGGTTCTATCGGTAAAACATGACCGCGATCAAGTAAACTAGTCATCCGTGCAATCAGTGTCTCTAAACCCGCGATTTTGGCGTTGAGTTCTCCTAACCGCCCTAAGGTAACAGGATTATCTAGTAAACGTCCTGTAGAAATAGAACGACGAGAAGCATAACGTAGCATCAGTTGGGCGCAGCGTTTCATTCCCCCTAAACCAAAGGCACCGATGATTAGACGACCGTACATCATCGCATCTTGAGCAGCATCCATGCCCCTACCAACTTGTCCTAGAAGTTGGTTTTCCGTTACCCTAGCACCTTCGAGATATATAGTATTTTGAATCATGCCCCGCATTCCCAAAGTCATACACTCAGGACCTTGACGCAATCCAGGCGTTCCTTGACGCACAGCAAAACCACTAATTCCCTTGGGTTGACCTTTATGGTCTAAAGTTTGAGCAAAGACATTAATCACCCCAGCCCAAGCTGCTAGACCACTCCAATACTTAGTCCCTTCTAATCGCCAGACTCCATCTCCCTCTGGGATGGCTGTAGTAGAAATACCTCGGGGATTAGAGCCAGCACCAGGTTCAGAAACAGCAAAAGCAGCTAATTCTCGTCCCGTAGCCAGTAGAGGAATCAATTCTTTTTGTAGTAAACTCTGACCATATTTAAGGATAGGACGAGTCCCCAGAATATTATGATTGAACACTACCAACGCCATCGATTGATCGATCGCGCCTAACTGTTCCATAATCCGCATAGTATCGGAGTTATTGAGGGCTAAACCGCCTTGTTCTTCAGGAACTTGCAACCCTAATAGCCCACGATTACCTAAATCAAGCACAATATAGGGAGGAATACATCTGCGTTCGTCCATCAGTCGAGAATTAACTCGCTCATTGGCATAGCCACGCAGCCATTGAATCAACTCATCTGTTTTCGCCTTACTATCTTTGACAGAGTTGTTAAGAGTTGTATCTACTTTCCTTGATTGAATAGAAGCAGTACTGTAGAGAGAATTATGCCAACCATTACTAGCCCCGTTGGTCTCTAATCCGAAAGAGCGATCGCTCTTTACCGATTCTGTCCCATTAACTACAGGAGATTGCCAACTGGCGACCACATTTAAATCTCCATTAAGCCAATCTCGACGACAGCCACTACGCTGAATCTTACCGCTAGAAGTCTTGGGGAGGGTGCCAGGTTTGAGTAACAAAACGGCATAGATTTGAATTTCATGTTCTTCCGCTACTACTCTACGGATAGTTTCCATAACTTTGTCTGTATCTAGTTTCCGTAGATAACCCCGCTCAATTTCTTGAGCAATTACCAACCGCTCTTCCCCGTCTACTTCTACCGCAAAAGCAGCCCCATTTTCAGGTCGGAGAGCGGGATGAGATTCCTGTACCGTCCATTCGATATCTTGGGGATAATGGTTAGTACCTCGAATAATAATGACATCTTTAATACGACTAGTGATAAATAGTTGTTCGTCATAGATAAATCCTAAATCGCCAGTTCGGAGAAATGGTCCTTCTCCAGTATCGGTAATATAGGCTTGAAAAGTAGCATCAGTTTCTTCTTTTCTCTGCCAATAGCCCTGAGCTACACTGGGATCGGAAACCCAAATCTCCCCTATTTCGTCTGAGGCACATCTAGTCAAAGTTTGAGGGTTAACAATTGCAACTTGAGTATCGCCGACTAGGTTTCCACAACCAACTAACCGCCTTACCACTTTCTCTGAGTCGTCAGCTTTTACTACTCGACCTCTTTCTAAAGCTGCTGGCTGAAGATCGAGAATAATTGGTGCTTCAGTTGACAAGCCAGCTGAAACTAATAAAGTTGCCTCTGCTAGTCCATAAGCAGGACACATTGCTTGAGGACGGAAACCACAGGGGGCAAAAGTTTGAATGAAACTTTCTAAAACTTTGGGGTTAATTGGCTCTGCTGCATTCCCTGCCATCTGCCAACTACTTAAATCTAGTTCTAGTTTTTGTTCTGGTGTAATGCGACGCAGACATTGTTCGTAAGCAAAATTGGGAGCTTGACTGTGAGTGGCTCGATAGCGAGAAATTGTCTGAAGCCAGTGAAAGGGTCGGCGGATAAAGCTAAAAGGAGACATATAGTAGCAAGGAGTACCATTGTATAGTGGTTCGAGTAATCCTTCTACTAGTCCATAATCGTGGAAATAAGGCATCCAGGTAACAGTTACGCTGTCCTCTCCATATCCACAAGCCTTTTGCAAGTTAGCACAATGAAACAAGATGTTCTTGTGGCTAATTGCTACTCCCTTCGGGGTAGAGGTAGAGCCAGAAGTATACTGAAGATATGCTAGAGCATCGCTGGTGATATTGGGAGATTGCCAATCTTCCGCCAATTCTAGGTCTACTTCTTCTGTCGCCAACCAGTGCATCGCCTCAAATTCTGGATTCGGCTCAGACTGCTGCTTAACTAAGGAAATAATCCCTCTTGTAGTTAGCACAAAGGACCCTTGGGCATCTTTCGCGATCGCTTGAAGTCTGGGTAAAGTCCGTTTCAGTCTACTAGCTTCTGGAGCAGGAACAGGAATCGCGATCGCTCCTGCATACAAGCAACCAAAGAAAGCAGCTAGGAACTCTAAACTTTGAGGATAAAGTAATAAAACTCGCGCTCCTTTCACTTGCGACTTTTGTAATTGGGCTGCAATAGCTCTTGCTTGACGATCTAGCTCTCCATAACTTAAAGAAGCACCTTCTACATTTCCATTGGTCATAAAAATGTAAGCTTGCTTGTCTGGTTGCTGATTTGCTCTCCAGCGCAAAAGTTCAACTATTGTGGCATATTTAGTCTCAAATTTGGGCGAAAATTGCATTTTTGTACCTAGAGCTTCTGAGTATATATATTCGGTTTTTCCCCAAAGTAACTCTTTAAAAATTAGAGTTTCTTTGACAAATATTTTTGACGCTTTTAAATTCAACTTTGTCTATGTTGAAAACTAGAATTGTGATAAAGATAAAAATAAAAAATCTCTTTTCTGTTTCTTTTACCTATTATTAAATAGGTTTGTTGGGAGAAAATCGAGAAACTTTGGAGTCATCTTCTGTAGCTGCTGAACTACCACTGAATTTCAATAGTTCCTCTTCGCTAAGTTTTCGTATTCCAAGCATTGTCAGCTTCTTCAGCTGCTGTGGTGGTGGACTATCGCTCTGTATAGTTTTGATTCGAGCAGACATTGTTGTTCTCCTTATAAAGAATCAGTTGTGTTTTAGTTTATACATGGGCATCAAACTTAATTTTTAATGTAGATAGCGATCGGGAAGATCTCGAGAAGAAAATTACTTTTAACTTGGGTTTCCCAAGTTTTTCTTAATTGCTGATTTGCTCTCCAGCGCAAAAGTTCAACCAATGTGGAATATTTATACCAAATCCTGTTTACATAGCATCTTTATCCTTGAAGTCTGCGTAGGCAGACTTTGCCTGTATAGGGTGCCGTTTTTAACGCAATTAAGTATCTAAGCAAAATTAATTACACATTTTTTTTCTTTATTGACAATTTCTTTGGTTATCAACTTGAAGTTCTTTAATTCTTGACTAACTCTGTAGAGTTCTTCTCGAGGAGCTAGGTTTCATGACGATAATCATAGATAATCATAAGCTATTAACTTTAACCTCTCTAATTAAACCTTGCTTACTTCTACATATACTCTTCAGAGAATATACGCATTAGTTCTGCAATTCGTAACATTACTTAACACAACTTGGTAAGCTTGGTAAGTAAGGTTAATAGAGTAGCCTAATATTATGTAGATGGTAAGTAAATTAATATCAGCCAAGGAGCAACCAGATGCAGATACAAAAGCGCAATATTGGGTTGATAGTGGACGATAGCTTAATGCGTGTCTATGTTGCTGCACCTGAACCAGAAGGTCAATACCCAGGCATTTTGTTTTATTCGGATATTTACCAGTTAGGTAGACCAATTACGTTTTTGGCAGACCGCTTGGCGGGATATGGCTATGTGGTTGCTGCTCCAGAAATTTTTCATCGACTCGAACCCTTGGGTGCGGTGATTGAACCCAATGATTTAGGGCGGATGCGTGGCAATGATGATGCCCGACGCACTGCGCTGGCTGAGTATGATGCTGATGGGCTGGCTGTGCTGGAATGGCTTAAAGCAGAAAATAGGGTGGCATCTGGAAAACTGGGTGCATTAGGTTTTTGTATAGGGGGACATTTGGCATTTCGCGCTGCTTTCCACAGTCAGGTGAAAGCTAGTGTATGTTGCTATCCTACAGGAATTCACAGTGGCAAGTTGGGGCGAGGAGTAGCAGATACGATGGAACGAATCAGGGAAATCAAGGGTGAAGTTTTAACTATATTTGGAGCTTTCGATCCTCATGTTCCCCCCGAAGGTAGGCAGAAGATTCTGCAAGCCTTGAAAGAGGCTGAAGTAACTAGCAAAACTGTGACCTATGAAGCCAATCATACTTTCATGCGCGATGATGGTTATAGATATGACCCCGTTGCCACAGATGCAGCTTGGGTAGAAATTACTACGTTTCTCAAGGGCGTATTGAATTGAAGGCTTGGTAGCAAACTAACTTGAACCATGCCGCGCCTCACATCAGACCAGAGAAATATGTCACACTAAGAAGATGGGAATAAGTAAAATCATTACTATCTCATATCTTGCAAACTAGAGTCCTTAGGTTTGCTACTACCATAGTATAAAGTCGTTAGTTATTTTTAAGGATAGAGAAAAGTCATGGGATTATTCGATCGTCTTGGCAGAGTTGTTAGAGCCAACTTAAATGACTTAGTAAGCAAAGCGGAAGACCCAGAAAAAGTCCTAGAACAAGCTGTAGTGGATATGCAAGAAGACTTGGTACAGTTGCGCCAAGCTGTTGCAAGAGCGATCGCCACTCAAAAACGAACCGAGCAACAATACAATAAAAATCAACAAGAAAGTCTCACTTGGCAGCAAAGAGCCCAATTGGCTTTGTCTAAAGGAGATGAAAATCTGGCTCGTGAAGCCTTGATGCGGAAAAAGTCTTTTAGCGATACCGCAGCTACTCTCAAAGTACAGTTGGATCAACAAACTGCTAATGTAGAGACTCTCAAGCGGAATTTGATGGCTTTAGAAAGTAAAATCTCCGAAGCAAAAACTAAGAAAGATATGCTCAAAGCCAGAGCTAATGCTGCTAAAGCCCAGAAGCAATTACAAGAAACTATTGGGGGTATCGATACTAGTAGTGCCATGGGTGCTTTTGAGAGAATGGAAGATAAGGTAATGCAACTGGAAGCAGAATCTGAATCTGTAACAGAATTAGGAGGTACAGGTCTAGAACAGCAGTTTGCAGCTTTAGAAGCCAATAGTGGTATTGAAGACGAGTTAGCAGCAATGAAAGCAAGTTTATCTGGTTCTTCTCCCAATCAACAGTCTTTACCTGCTGGGGATACCAATACCAATAAAACTCAAGACTCAGCTATTGATGCTGAGTTAGAAGAATTGCGCTCTCAATTGAAAGATAACTAGTACTGAACTTTGAATAAATAACTCAATCAGCTACTATGCAATCTATTGTGAATAATTGGAGTGCTGCTAATGAGTAGTGTAATTGAAATTGCTGATTCTCAGTTTGAGCAAGAAGTTGAGCAAGCAGATCGACCAGTATTAGTTTATTTTTGGGCATCTTGGTGTGGCCCTTGTCGGCTGGTATCTCCTTCGATTAATTCAATTGCTGATAGTTATGGAGATCGCCTAAAAGTGGTTAAACTGGAAGTAGATCCTAGTCCCGAATCAGTCGCTAAATGTAAAGTTGAAGGAGTGCCAGCTTTAAGACTTTTTAAGGATAAGCAAATTGTCGCTTCCCATGAAGGAGCAATTGGCAAACAACAAATACAAGCTATGTTAGACAGCAATTTGTAAAGTAAAAGACTTTTAACAAACTACTTTTTTGTATCTAAACTTGATGCTCAAGTTTAGATTTTTTTTTGTATTTACTTTCAGCTTTAAACTTACTTTACGATACTTACTTTTAGCTTTAAAGTTACTTCACATTCTTCTATATTTTCATCAAAAAAACATAGAGAATTTATCTAAGTTTATCTAATCTTTGAACTGATAACCATAAAACAATGGCATCATGTACATAACAACACTTAGAAATTTTATTTTTTTATCTGAATACCTAAGAGTTACACACCACTAAATTTGTCATTCAATAATTATTATTAAAGATATGAATTCCAACTCTTTTAAAGAAGTAGCAGCTAGCGCCGGTATTAATTGGTCAAGACAGAAAGGTAAAGAAGCTTTTAGTATTGCTTGGTTGGACTATAACAACGACGGTTTTTTAGATCTCTGGATTAGTGGACATGGTTACAACGGAGGTTCTCCCCAATACCCCGACGGCAAATATCCTTACTTATATATAAACAATGGAGATGGAACTTTTACCAATCTATTAGACTCCGATTGGCGACAAGGTGCAGGGGGTGATATTCATGGTACAACTTGGATTGATTTCGATAATGATGGGGACCAAGATGTTTTTGCTGCTGGTGGTGGCAAGCTAGGAGATACTAGCGGTGTTGATTTATCTCTCTTAGCGAATAAATTATTTGTTAACAACAGCGGTAATTTAGAAAATGATGCAGGCCCTCGCGGCTTAGAAAATGCGATCGCTCGCAGTCGCTCTTCAGTCTGGTTTGATGGCAACAATGATGGTTTGCTGGATGTGGTAGTTGTTACTGCCTTGAGAGATGATGACCAAGGTTATACAGCTTATTTTGAACAGCAATCTGATGGCACATTTATTGACCGCACTTTTGATGTAGGGTTAAATGTCAATGAGTCCTCTCGCTATGCCCAGTTAGCAGATTTAACAGGGGATGGCAAGCTAGATTTAGTTATTCAAGGTACTTACACTTGGCCCCTAGGAGTCTATGATTTCTCCTCTGGTACAACCTTTGTTGATGTTACTAGTACCATTCCCCAAATTAGCGATGCACCACTAGATCCGACTTTTGATTTTGCCGATCATAGTTCAGCCAGAGATTCGATTATTGCTGATTTCAACAACGATGGTCACAACGATATCTTTTTAACTCGCTCTCGCATTTTTACTCCCGAACCCAGTATTTTCCAGGGTAGCGATACTATTGTTTCCGCCGATTTAATTCTAGAAACTGGGGGAGAAATTGGGGTCAGCTTTAAAACTGATGGAGTATTTGCTTTTGACTCCTTTGACTTCAATGGTCGAGACTCTACTTTTGCCGGATTTGATGCCAATAATATCTTTATCGGTGCCGAAGGGAGAAATCCCACGGAAGCAGAATTAGCAGCAATTTTTGGTTCTGGTTATGACACTGCTTTAACTTCTGGTAGTGACGCTTGTATGTTCTGTGGCGGAAACCATTCCGGACACAATCACAGTAGTGCAGCTTTCCAACTTGACCCCAATGATACTAGTGTAGTTGGTCTTAAAGCCGACCGTTCTACCAGAGGTATTTACATTGGTTATGATGCGGTTACTGGCAGTTGGGAAGTGCGAGTTGCCTCTGATACTAATGAAATTGTCCGTATTGCGGTAGAGTCTGACCAAGCTATTACGGATTTAACTGAAATTGGGTTTACTTCTGCTGACCCTGGTAGTTTGGCTCTCTCCGACCAATTTTTAGTTTATGATGCCAACTCTGGCACTTATCAAGACAATACCATCCTAGCAGGATTGAGTGACCCTACATTAGCCCAATCAGCGGTAGCGGGAGACTTTGATAACGATATGGATTTAGATATCTATATTGCTAATGCTTATCCCAGTTTCAATCAGTCCAATATCCTCTACGAAAATGATGGCAATGGTAACTTTACTAAAGTGGAATTAGCAGGGGGTGCAGAAAGCAGCGAAGTGGGACCCCATCGTCTAGATTTTGAAGTAGGACAAAGATTGGCGGTTGCAGATTATGATAATGATGGTTTCTTAGATATCTTTGCTGGCTCTACTACGGCTAAGTCCCCGCGTAAAACTTATTTGGGTGCGCCTTCCCAACTGTTCCATAATGAAGAAGGAATTAACGGTAATACTAATAACTGGATACAAATAGACTTACAAGGTATTCAATCAAACCGTGATGCTATTGGTGCC
>JASJEK010000172.1 GCA_030064915.1 Xenococcaceae cyanobacterium MO_234.B1 | reverse complement strand
CCTCCAGAAGATGAATTAATCCCTGTGAGTCAAGCCAAAGCCATTGAAGTCACTACCCAAGTGCAACAAATGCAGACTCAATTTCAACAACAATTTGGCAGTAATGTAGCTTGGTTAGCAGATGAGTGGTTTCTGATTGCCAGACAAGAATTACCCCCAGAATCTCACTATGAAGATTATCCTCAAATTGGTAATGGTGTAGGGTCAATTCGCTTATTTCTCAAGGAATTTCACACCAAAGCTAATAAAATGTTACCCACCCAAATAGCTAAACCCCAAAGCTTAACCTGGGTAGTAGGAAATGCCGTAGAACAAGCTTTTCAACCCTTAGTAAAGCAATTAAACTCAGTAGCAGGATTAGAAGTGAACTTAATTGCCTTACGTAGTGAATATTGGGGACAGGAAATAACCGTTACAGGATTACTAACAGGACAAGATTTACTCGCTGGCTTGTCCAAGCAAGATTTAGGAGATGCTATTTTATTACCATCTCTCATGCTTAAACACGACGATACAAGATTTTTAGATGATATGACAGTAGAAGAAGTCAGTAATAAGTTAAAAATTCCGATTATTCCTGTTGGCGGTGTGGAAGATTTAATTAGTAAATGTATTACTACTGATTACCAATCAATGAGTAATGAATAATTATTTGTTATAATTATCGATTATCAATTGTCCATTATCAATTATTGATTAGCTTTCTGAAATTTGGGTAATTTAACCGCAGCAATAGATTTAGGTTGTTTTTCCGTAGAGATATTCCCAATTTCTGGTGCTGGCCAGTCTGGAATTTGAGTTTTCTCCAAAGATTCGGAATCTGAGGATTTCTCGACAATCTTATCGGTTTCAGAATTAGCAAGACTCGGTAACATATTATTCATTGCCAATTCCTCAGAATGATCAGACCAAGGTTGAATTGGCTGATGGTTTAGTTGCGAGAAAATTTTCATCCCAGGCAATTTCTCTAAAGGTTTTTCTGTCGCAGTATATTTTTCTAAGGCTGCTTTATACTGTAGTGTCTGTTGTTGTTGGCGATAAAGACGAGATTCTAGTTCTTCTTTTTCTTCTGTGAGGCTCAATAATTCATAGTTTTTTTGATTGTAGTTTTCTTGAATAATAGCGCACTCTCTTTCCAATTTAGCTGCTTGCACTTGAGAAGCTTGGAGTTGTAGAGATAAATTCTCTATTAAAACTTGTTGACTCCTTATTTCTTGCCGTCCTGTTTCTAGCTTTTGTAACAAGTTAGCAACTTCTTCTTGGCTCTGATTCAATTTTTCTGCTTGTTCTGTAATAGTTAATTCTTGTCGTCGAGCAAGTTCCCCTTGTGTTTGAATTTGATTGGTTATATCAATTAGGTTTTGTTCTAAATTAAATACTTTTTTGAGCAATTTACGATTATGTTCTCTTAATTTGTGTGCTAACTGTTGCCAGTCTATATTTTGGGAAGAATCTGGAGCTTGAATTGTTTTACCTGCTTTAACTGGTTCTTCTTGAGATATTGCCGAATTTTGTGATTGTGGCTCAGAATTAGGCTGGAGTTGTTCTTGAGATTGTAAGACATCTTGAGAGTCAGAATTGGATGCTACGTCAGAAGAGGATAAATCAGTGGTAGAATCGGAGGAAAAAAAATTATTGGTAGCGTCGTTCATGGTGATGCAACTAGGTAGATTATTTTACTAAGTTGTAAGGGGATATAAAGTCTGAAGTTTTCCATACTTTACAAAAGTCTTAAACCAGATTTTTGGCTCAATTGCCTGAAATTAAATTTATAGCAATCCTATGTGAATCATCAAAATAGATTGTAGTTTGAGCATCTTGCTCACAGGAAGGAGATCCCAGGACTTTTTGACAAATGATTGAGGATTACTAGATATCTAAACACTTATTCAAATCGCAATTATTATTAATTGCTAAGTTTATTTTGAGCTAGATATAGCTTATCCCCCAAAGACGGAATTGCCAAGAAGAATTTAGCAAAAGAAAAAAACTCTTTTCGCCCACATTATGTCAAGAAAAAAAGGAAAAAAAACAATAACTTTGTTAAAGTTTTATTCCTTATTATTAACATTTAGTATAAATTCTTAATCCATTGCCACTCTTCGCTTAACCCTTGTTCTAGAGGTACTTTAGGGTTATAGTCTAGTATTTTTCGGGCTTTGGAGACATCTGCACTGGTATGACGTGCATCTCCTTTGGCTCGTTCAATGTAGTTTTTAGCAATGGGTTTTTCGATTACCCTTTCCATGGTTTCGATCACATCAGCCAAAACAACTCTGTTCCCACCACCAATATTGAATATTTCCCCTATAGCTTCAGAAACATCAGCAGCAGCTAAGTTAGCAGCAACAGCATCACTAACGAAGGTAAAATCCCTAGTCTGTTGACCATCACCATAGATCGAAATTGCCTCACCTTGGATGACAGCTTTAAAAAATTTGTGAAATGCCATATCGGGACGTTGACGAGGACCATAGACTGTAAAATAGCGTAGAGATGTTACGGGAACACCAAAGTTGCGATGATAGACATGGCAGATCTGCTCTGCTGCTAGTTTGGTAATACCATAGGGGGATACAGGCTTGGGACAAACACTCTCACTAGTAGGCATGGTTTCTGCATCACCATAAACTGAAGAGCTAGAAGCATAAACCAGTCGTTTAAGGGAATTGGTTTCTTTGGCAGCTTCTAAAATAATTTGAGTGGCATTAAGATTTTTTTGGGTATATTGACGAAATCCCTCGCCCCAACTGGCTCTTACTCCTGCTTGGGCTGCTTGGTGAAAGACGACATCAATTCCCTCAAGAAGACTTTCCCAGTTTAAGTCCTCGATATTAGCTTCTAGAAGGGCAAAAGAGGGTTGTCTTTGAAGATAGGAGATATTTTTGCGTTTAAATTTGGGGTTGTAATAATCGTTAAATTGGTCGATACCAATCACTTTATCTCCTCGTTTGAGTAAAGCTTCTGCTAAATGCGAACCGATAAAACCTGCAACACCTGTAACTATATGAGTACCCATAATGTTTGATATCTAGTAATTATTTATTTTCCTAAAGTCAGTTCTTCTTTTTTACCTAAAATACCTTGAGGTCGCCAAATCATCAAAATCATCAGAATCAGTCCAATAACCATAATCCTGAATGCTCCCAACTGAGAGCTATCAAACCAACCTAATTTTGGCAGATAAAAGCGAGTTAAAGCATCATAAGCCCAAAAAATAATCACTCCCAACAGAGTACCAGCATTACTTCCTGCACCTCCCAAAACCACCATTGTCCAAACGTTGAAAGTTACTAAGGGTTGAAAGTGACTAGGATAAACAGTAGTGAGTTGCCAAGCATAAAAAGCCCCTGCAATGCCAGCGATCGCACCCCCCAGCATAAAGGCTTGTAGTTTGTACCAAAAAACGTTTTTTCCTAAAGCCCTGGGGATTTCTTCATCTTCTCGAATTGCTTTGAGGACTCTCCCCCAAGGAGATTTAACTAACAGTTCTAACCCCCAATAAATCAAAGCTAGGGTCAGGAGAACTAATAGCATTAACCCTGCTTTATAGTTGTAATTGGACAAGGCGAGGCAACCATTAACGTAAACGGTCATAATGAGAGCAAAACCAATAATACCCCAAATAATTATGCTGATGGGTTTTTTGGGTTGGTAGCTTTTACCCTGAATAGTGGTATTTTCTCGCCACTGCTGTTTTAATCCAGTCCAGAGTTGCTGAAGCGCAAAAATTCCTAATAAGGTTAGTAAGCCAATGGTGATGATTTTACCGACTAGTCCAGGTTCGTAATTAACTAGAGGTAGGGGAAATCTTTGTATTCCAAAAGACCCTTTTGTGAGCCATTCTTCATTAAGAGCTATTAAACGTAATAATTCTGATACACCGATAGTGACAATTGCCAAATAGTCTTCTCGCAGTCTAAGAGTGGATAATCCAATGAGCAATCCTAACCCAGAGGCGATCGCTGCTCCTAAGATTACGGCAATGATTAATGGTACTCCCACAGAGCTTAATAATACTGTGGTGTATGCTCCTACTGTCATAAAGGCAACATGGCCGAAGTTAATTAACCCAGTAAAACCCCATTGTAAATTCAAGCCGAGGGCAAATATGGCAAACAATCCTGCCGAAATCGTTAAGAAAACTAGATAACCAACCATGAAATTCTGCTATTGTAAAGATAAGTCTCAAGATAAGTCTATTGTTCCACTTCTACTCGCAGCAGATTGTATTTTATCTTAGATGTAATAGGTAAAAATCCCTGGAAGCTCCGCAGTTTTGTCGGCGCTGTTTTAAATGGGACAGACGAAATTATAGAGGGGATAAGTTTTTGTGGGTTAATTGCAATCATGGGACCGAACACCTGATTTTAATGCCTCCAAGAATTTAGAACTTCTAGGATTGCTGGGATTTTATGGTATCCATGACCTATGAAGTTCAAAAAATCAAAGTTTTGAATAACCATAAAAACTACGCCCAGTTCATAACAGTAACAAAATTTACTTTAAGATAGTTAAACAGTTTCAATTTTGAAACTGTGTCAATTGCTGTCTAGATATCAATTATTAACTATTCAGCAAAGTTCGGACTTCATAACGTAGTAAGTAGCTAAATTGTTCAATTTATTCAGCAAACTCAAGAATATTACCGTTAGTTGGTGGTCAGAATTTACCCTCCAGACTAAACTCATGGCAGCAGCTACTCTTGTCGTGTCTTTAGTGATGAGTGGTCTGACATTTTGGGCAGTTAATACCATCCAACAAGACGCGCGGATGAACGACAATCGTTTTGGTAGCGATCTTGGGTTATTGTTAGCAGGTAATGCTGCTCCTATGGTGGCAGAAGACGATCTTTCTGGTTTAGCTCGTTTTTCAGGACGTTTTTTCCGCAGTACCTCTAGTGTCCGTTACATAATGTACGCAGATGCAGAGGGCAATATTTTCTTTGGCATTCCCTATTCTCAAGCAGAAGTACAGAATTCTCTCACTATCCAGCGTCATATTGAATTACCTGATAACTACGCTCCCGATAGTGATTTACCATTTATTCGTCAGCATACCACTCCCAATGGAGGAGTAACTGATGTCTTCGTTCCTTTGCATCACGATAATAAGTATTTGGGAGTTTTAGCTATTGGAATTAACCCCAACCCTACTATTGTCGCTTCTTCTAATCTGACTAGAGATGTCACCATTTCTGTATTTATTACCATTTGGGTAATGGTGATTTTAGGTAATGTTTTTAATGCTCTAATGATCACAAAACCCATTACAGAATTACTGGTAGGGGTAAGAAATATTGCAGCTAAAAACTTTAAGCAACGCATAGATTTACCCCTGAGGGGGGAATTGGGCGAATTAATTGCTAGTTTTAATTTTATGGCGGAACGTCTCGAAAAATATGAAGAACAAAATATCGAAGAATTAACCGCCGAAAAAGCTAAATTAGAAACCCTAGTAGCTACTATTGCTGATGGTGCAGTCTTGATTGATACTAATATGCGGATTATTTTAGTTAATCCCACCGCCAGACGTCTTTTTGGTTGGGAAAATCAAGATGTCATTGGGGAAAATGTTTTACATCATCTACCTACAGAATTAAATGTCAAGTTAACTAAACCCCTTTATCAAATCGTGGCTAGGGACCATAAACCAAAACAAAATAATAATAACCATGCTACCGCAAATTCTCACCATGAAGATTTAAATAACTCAGAAAACTTACTAGAAGCAGCTTCTAAAGATAATTTTCATCCAGGAGATGAATTCCGCGTTACTCTGAGTCAATCAACTAAACATACTATCCGAATATTACTCAACCAAGTTTTAGACCGCGATCGCGAAACTGTCAAGGGAATCGCTATGACAGTACAAGACATTACCCGTGAAGTCGAACTGAATGAGGCTAAAAGTCAGTTTATTAGTAATGTTTCCCACGAATTGAGAACTCCTCTTTTTAATATTAAATCCTTTATTGAAACTCTATTTGAATACGGTGAAGATCTGACAGAAGTTCAAAGAAAAGAATTCCTGGAAACTGCTAATAACGAAACAGATCGTTTAACCCGTTTAGTAAATGATGTTTTAGACTTATCACGTCTAGAATCTTCTCAAACTTATCACCTTCACGCCGTAGATTTAAATCAAACTATAGAACAAACTCTGAGAACCTATCAACTCAATGCTAAAGATAAAGGAATTAGTCTGGAAAAAGAAATAGAATCAGATTTACCCCCGGTGATGGGCCATTATGATTTGTTATTACAAGTGTTCGCTAATTTGGTAGGTAATGGTCTGAAATTTACTCAATCTGGAGGTACAGTAACCATTAGGGCTTATCAAGTAAAATCAACATCGGAATTGTCATCCCCAGTTCCTCTAGTTAGAGTTGAAGTTAAAGATACGGGAATTGGCATTGCTCCAGAAGATAAGGAAACTATTTTTGAACGTTTTTTCCGTGTCGAAAATCGAGTTCATACTCTAGAAGGAACGGGTTTAGGATTATCTATTGTCAAAAGTATTATTGATAAACATAACAGCAGAATTTATCTAGAAAGTGAAGTTGGAGTTGGAACGACCTTTTGGTTCGAGCTTCCTATTTATCAAGAAGCAACTGTCAATAATTGATAATTTATATTAATTGATAATTGATAATTGATAATTGTTTGGGCAAAAAATAATTATCAGCTAATATCTAGTTTATAACAGTTAAAATAATACTTAACATTAATAAAAACAATATTCCTAATAAAAATCGATTACTATGAACCCAAGCAATTATCCTACTTTTAAAACTTCTGGTGTAGATGGAAGTCTCTTCTTCTTCTAAAGTTGCTGTAATATCGCGGAATAAAGTACAAGTTTTAGCGTAAGGGCGTTGGGGATAGTTACAGGTGTCGTCTTGGTGATAAATACAGCGATCGCATAAAAATTCATCTCGATCTGCTTGATACAAAGGAATTCCTGGATGTCCAAAGGCTTTTACAGGATTATTACAATAAGGACAATTAATTGCTTGTGAATCTATAGGTTTATCACAACGAGGACAATGAGACATCTGTTTTAAGGTTGGTTAACTTCTGTTTTGAATCGACTAAAAATAGGAATTTTGTCTCTATAATCTATTTGATAAATAGAGTCTTTACTTTTTAGTTGTAGGACTTGATTATCAACTTCTAAATTATCACCTTGGTATAATTTTACGTGATTGAGATTAATTTTTTGACCGTTAACTTGCCAGGTAGCCTGTGCTTGAGAAAATTGATAGTTAATTGCTATTTCATTACCCTCAGAATCTAGATAATCTATTTTACCACTATCCCTTTGAGTCATATCCAATTTAATGTTAGCTACAATTTTATCTTGAAACTGATCGAAACTTTGATGATCGAATTGATTCCCTACTTCAAGGATAAATCCTCCTAATGTTCCTAGGGGTGCAGTGATTTCTAAATAGTTTCTCTTATTGGTTGTTTGAGGTTTGAGATTTTCTTGAAGAGGAAAGGGGGAAATTGCTACATAAGTTTTATTTAACTCTAAAAAATATATTCCTTTTCGAGGGACAAGCTTTGCTTCTTTGGGGTAAGAAATATAGTTGGCAACTTGATACTTTCCTTGGACTTTTTTAACTGGATATGTTACTGAAGGAATAAAATTATTTAATTTACTCTGTAATACATATTTACAAGTGTTACCACAGGGAATTTTATTAATTATTTTAGATATAAAATTACGAAATTGTTGTTTTTTAAATTTTGGCTGTAATTCTTGAGGGATATAGGTCATTTGAGCTAGTATATTACGATGCTGAACATAGCAATCAAAATTAGTTTTACCCATTCCATTTTTACTATTTTTGCTGCCATAAGAATTACTACCTGTAACAACAAAAGCATCCTCTGATTGTTGAGGAGAACTTACTAATTTCCAATTGATAACTTGTTTTCCATTATTTACCAAAGCTGTTCCTAGAGTATAAGTCTTACCAATATAAAACAGTTCTGGAACTTCTAATCTTGCCAAGCCATAATTAGCTTTGGCATTCTGATAGTAACTTTCTTGATTATCCTTTTTCCTAGCTAATAAAATAGCTTCCCTTGGTGGTCGATAACTACTTGTCGCAGGATGAATTAATTGAATATATGCTGGCCACTTAAAAAAAGATGATGTTTCTGGTATATACTCACTAAACCATAGCCAGCCTAAATAATCAGTGTTACTGTTAAAACTAGTGGTAGTACCGCCTCCTCTCTGTTCCGCACCACCATAAACCCCGTAAGTATATTTAAGTGCGATCGCGCTAGCATAATAATCTAAAACAGCTTTGGCGACATTTTTCATGTTGGCATCTTCTGCAAAATCATATAAATTTAGCCAGCCAATTAAATTAAATATGGTGTAAGTACTAGAATCCCATTCTGCTACTCCCATGCGATAAGTATGGCGAGCTTTATAATATAGCCAGGCTTCTTTTTCTCTCAATCTTTGGGTAGCATAGGGCAAATTTAATTTAATGCCTTTTTGTGCTAAAAGATAGCCACTGGTACGTAACATATTAACAAAATTTTCTGTTCCCCCTGATTGCCAAAAGTTATAACGACCTGATTGAATTACAGGAGGAAACAAAAAACTCATGTAGTTTTTATTTAATTTTTTAACAGCCTGATCTTCGGGGAATAAATATAATAAACGAGTCAAACCAGGAGCAGCAAAAGCATCACTATTAGTGTAGAAGTCATTGCTATTTTTTTTGCTTATAACCTGAAATTGTTGCTGATGTTCTGGTTTCCACGAACTTGTAGGATACCGATCGCGATAAGCAATTAAAACAGGAAAAATATACTTACCGCGATCGCCTTTAGTAGGAAATTTTAAACTATCGGCTAAAGTTTTTCTAACCAGTTGAGATTTATTTTGAAATAATCTTTCTTCCGTTTCAATATTGGCTGTTGCAGGTATAATCCAACAACAGAAAAACAATATGCCTAAACTAATCTTGTGAATTTGATTAACCATTAAGCTTTGGTAGCAATTTCAGGAAACTTACGCACTTGATATTCTGAAGCCTCAATCATTTCATAACTATCTGTTCCCATAGCTTGAGCGAATTTTTGTTCTGTTGCTTCTAGGATATCTGTAGGTACAGCTTTCCACTGTTGACGAGTTTGCCAACGAATTACAAGGGTCAGGCGATCGCTTTTTTCGGGATCGAGCCAGATTTCTTTGCCTAAAAATCCTGGATGTTTAGCTAGTAAAGGACTCCAAATTTCCTGATCCTTCTCAATAAATTTTTCTCGTGCCTCGGAAGCGACCTTAAAGACTAACCATTCAATAACCATTACCAATTTTGCAGAAGCTTAAAATATTCCCATTTAGCTTGTCGCTGAGAAGCTCCGTTCCTTATCCGCAGGATAGGATCTGCTTCGCCATTAAACTCAATACATTCACAATTCCATGATATATTTCTATCTATGACAATAGCATACCAATACAGGCTAAAACCGAATCAAGAACAGAAAGCAAGGTTGAATCGCTGGCTCGATATGTTGAGACACCAATACAACTATCTGCTTCAAGATAGATTTGATTGGTGGTTGAACAACCGATGTCCAGCCAATGCTTGTCCTTTAGTGTGTCAATTGCCTGTTTTGAAGGAACAACCTGGATATAATAAAGCCCCTTTCCACGACTATATCGCGTAGCGATTAGTGTCTGGAGTCGTCACCTATTCTATGATCTAATAGTAGTGCCTTAAAGACAGTTTATCAGGAGAGATTATGGACAACAATGATTGGCTGAAACAGTTATTAATGATGGGTGTGGGTACTACCTCTCTAGTGGCAGAGAAAATTAAGGAAGCTACGGATGAGTGGGTTAAAGATGGCAAAATTGACTCTGACCGTGCAAAAGCCTTTGTGGATGACTTAATGGGTCAACTTAATGCAGATCCTTCTAATTTTCAGAAGCAGATGGAAAGACAGATGAAAAATATGCTGCAAGATTTGGGAGTCCCTCGTCAATCGGAAATGGATGAACTTAGAGGGCGTATTGATCGGCTGGAAAGACAGGTAAGAGATTTAGAGAATAAACTTTGGCGTTAGCTTTGTTAAGTAGCAAGTGGCAAGTAGCAAGTAGTAAGTAGTAAGTAGTAAGTAGCAATACCATGTGACCTCCTCCAGACACTTATCCTTCGGATAAATTGCTGGCTTCCCTAACCTCACGATTAGGTTTTCGGAGGTTATTTCCATTTCTGGTTTTTCACCCACCATCTAGATGAATAGTACAACTACCATGCACATCCCGACGCTTTTATCTTTTCTTCCAAAAGAAGACCCACGGGGTAGCCGATGGGATGAATTTTGGGCAAGGGTTACTGGGAGGGGGATTCTTGATTCTGGACGTATTTTTTAAGCGTATCA
>JASJEK010000005.1 GCA_030064915.1 Xenococcaceae cyanobacterium MO_234.B1 | reverse complement strand
GACTTCATTTGCTGGTGCTTTATAGACACCTCGTTCAGTATCCACACGAGCATAGATCCCCATCACATGACCGCTCGGTGGGTTCAATAATCCTTCTGTGTTACCAGGCTGAAGTGGATCAAAAACTTTAACCCATGGATAATACAAAGCCGCATATAGGCTATCGTACTGCCCACGGTGCTGTTTAATGGCCTCCTTATCAGAACCTGGTGGTGAATCCAAAACGGCAAAACGATCTTTCAAAATAGTGCATTGTTCAATTAGTGCTCCTTGAACGACAGAATCGGTCATGCCAGGTGCAGCAATCATCGAAATGTCGTCAATGTCTTCTAAGGCAACAATGCCCGTTCGCTTCCCTGGACCACCATCAGTACCTCGATAATGGACTGGTTGTGGAGCACTTCCATCTGACCCGTTTTGTAAATAAAGGTAGGACGTAAAGTCACTATGATCGATTGTGGTCGGGAAATTAAACGGGGGTGAGTTTGTATTGTTGAGATTGGTAGCCTTTATCAACTTTGAATCTTTATTAATTCGAGTAACAGCATTACTCATAGCACTATCCGCCAGGCTGAGATATTGGTGATTTTCCTCACGCACAATGGTTTCCCGAAGCGTAACGGGATCTTTTTTGACCCATTGAACATTTAGATCGAACTCACAAGTTCGCAGTAAATCCCCTTCCAGGTACGAAGCAGGAACATCTTCATCAAGTTGTACCTGCTCACTATTAATAGCTGTTACGGTGGCATAAATACGCTCGTCGTCCCCATTCTCAATTTCTACTGCCCCTCCCACATAGAGATTACGGGCACCTGCAACCCTGACGGTGTTGTTTCCCCGCCCCGCATTGCGGAGTCGCAGAGAAGCTCCAGATGGAATATCTCGCGGGTTCTCTAACGTCAGCGTTAGACGGTCGTTACTGGCGGGAGGATCCGCGCTAACGACGGCACTAGTGGAACCAGCATCATCTTCAATAACAACCCGGTCATCTCTCTGAAAGCCTGGTGTAGCTTCAATATTGACGGTTCTCGTACCCCTAGATAAACGGAGCACAGTTCCCACATCGAGTTGCCGATCAACGGGGAAAGGATTGTCTAGTGTGAGCGTCAAACTATCATTACTGGCTGGCGGATCAGCACTAATGACACCGCTGACGGCACCATCACTGTCGTCAATAATGACCCGGTCATTTCTCTGAAAACCTTGAGTAGCCTCAATGTTAACCGTAACACTTGTAGTTTCAGCATTGACCCGCAGAGCTACCAGCATTTCTACTTGATTGATCGCTGGAGCCATAGGCTGTAACGGAGAATTCAGGGTAACCTGATTACCTGCGATTCCGCCAACTGCAATGATGCGTTCTTGAGCATCTGTACCGTTACTAAAGCGCAGTCGATCGCCCTCGCGTAAATTAGCAGTATCCCCCGCCCCTAAAGTTACTGTAGTGTTGTCTGTGGCAATGCTATCCAAAGTCAATGCAAAAAGCGGTCTTAGTTTTGTTGTCGCATTGACGCGCAGTGCCACCAGTACTTCCACTTGATTGATAGCTGGAGCCATAGTTTCCAAAGGCGCATTCAGGGTCACCTGATTCTGAGCCCCATCAATACCACCGGGGATGATCTTGCGCTCTTGAGGTGTCGCATCTGTCCCGTTACTAAAGCGAAGCCAATCGCCCTCGCGTAAATTAGCAGTCTCTCCCGCCCCTAAAGTTACTGTCGTCTTGTCTGCGGCAATGCTATCCAAAGTCAAGACAATACCTTGCGGTCTTAAGCTAGTGCTGAGGTCAAGACCAAGTAAAGCAGTAGATGTTTGGGAAGAGGGTGTCACTTTAACCCGTATTTGGTTTCCCCAGCTACCGGGATCGCGCGTTTCAAGCCGCAGCGTATTACCAATTTCCAGATCCGCCACTGGAATCATCACCAGATCAGATTTTCTGTATTTGGTAGACCGTGTATCTCCGCTGAGAGTAACTTTATTGCCATCTACCCTATCAACAGTTTGCAGACGATCAGGTACACCTTCTTGAACGAGGATAATTTGACTGTTTCTCTCAATACCACGGCTAGAAATCAGAACTGCCGTGTCTTCATCTGTACTTAGATCTTCTGCAAGTTTAGTAAGTAGGTAGCTATTTCCACCATCGACATACCCATTGGACAAGATTCGATTTGCAGAAGAAGCTGTTGCTTCATTGATTACTCTTTTGATGTAAACACGTTGGCCTCCATTTTGAAAGAATCCTTGAACTGCGTAGGCTAAAAAACGTGTATTTCCCCAGGGTTGCTCTGGCAAAAAACCACCATAGATCCGTTGAAACTCGGCAAAGCTGGTAACTAATTTAGGTAGCCCCTCAACCGGACCCATCTCTGTGGCTCCTACCATTCCTGCCGTACTCGTGCTGACCCCCTCGATGGTCTGCTGTGCCGGTTGCTCTTCAATGTAAACACCAGGGTGTAGATAGTCAGGCATTAATTGTTCCTCCTGTCATTAATTTACGTCAAATAAGGTATGTAGTCATCTAGTTTTCACTCATCAGGCTAAGAAGTACGAGTAAGACTAATCAGCAATGAATTGATGGTTTGGTTATAATTCAGCTCATATTCAAACGTTTTATTATCAAAATACGTTGCCGAGACAGTAATGGCGATCGATGCCTTAACAGGCATTGGGGTTGAAAACTCAAACTTGCCATCGCTGCCTGTGGTAGCACTAGGGCCATTAGCCACAGACACTGTGGCGTTTTCTATTCCTTGAGACAGGTTGTTGAGTTCAATCACCCGTCCCCGTAAACGAACTGCACTTCGCCGGAGAAAAAGAGAAATATTGCTCCGGGGCAAATCACGGGTAAATAGCTTAACAGTGGTATCTGGAACCTCTGGAAGAGGAATAGACCTTGCCACTAGCTCAGGCTGTCCAGTAATCGGGCCTACATCAAAGTCAAAAGTTGCAGGTTCATAGTTGGGTGCGCTAGCCTCCAGCCGTAAATGATACGTTTTTTCAGCTATCCCTGGAAAGGCTGTCTCAGGCACTCCAAAGATGGCGAAGGTTCCGTCTGGTCGAACATTCACCCTAAGAGGAAATCCTCCCTTTACCATCCTGTCTGTTGTCTCAATTTCGGGGTCTAATAGCTCACCGCCAATGGCTCTGGCCTCTTCATAGTTATAACCATATGGATAGTCTTCGCTCTCACTTATCGACGGTTCGATCTCAAGTAAACGAACCGTCAGAGAACTACGAGGAGCCTCTCCGGGCGTAAGACTATCCTGCACTCTACCAGAAATTAAAACCTGCAGCGGGAGCGTAGCACTGCGGACGATTGGAGGCAGGCTCATAGCTCACCTCCATTGCTTGCTACTATTTGGTGCACATCTAGCAGCCGCTCTGTCACAGGCGGCTCTTCTGCAGGTAATCGGATACTATCGATAGAGACAACTTGCACCTGATAGCAAACAGATAGACGATAGGGTTGATTAAAGGCATTCCAAATCCGCGTCATCTCCTCCAAGTTGAGCGGATTGAGAGTTAAACGCACTTCAGGAGGGTTCGGGCGCAACAGGGAGTCTAAAAAACGATTACGAATAATCGGGTGTGCTGCCAGAACCTGCATCGCACGACCTAATACCAGAAGACAAGTTTCGGGTGAATTGTCGAGAGGAGTTAATAGATAGGAAAGATTTAAACTAAGAGGGGGGTAATGCTGTTCACCGTTATTTGAAGAAATTGGTGACCGATTATTAATATGAGCATTAGGTGTGACCTGATAGAGATATAAGGAAAGTAATGGACTAGAAGTTCCTGAGTTAGAGCTTCCGCTTTCAGCCAGCCGTGCTGGCGAATCGAGGGAAATGTTGCCTTCCGAAAGCGATGCACCACTAACAGACTCGTCACCGCTCAAACCATCCAGCAATAACTGGCGCAAATGTCTGCTAATATCGCGAAGAACTTGGGAATTACTCATACCAATTCAAACCTCTTCGACAGAGTGAGCTATTGTTAGCTTGATTGTTGCTTTTTAAGTTCGGGCGATCAAACATCAACTTAACCTCTTGGAGAGTAGCTTAAACACAGACAGCAAAACTCATATTCTCTTCGTTTCCTAGCAACCAGAAGAAAAAATGCTTGCTTACAGCTAATTTCAACCAGCTCGGGGATTAATTAGTGCATCATCACCTTGCCTTCTACCAGAATCATTCAACTCAGTTGGTTTTTCCGTGCGATAAACACCAGATTCCCGTTCCAGCAATCTGAGTAGTTGTTCTTCTAGTGGAGTCAGATAGGGATGCCTAATTTTTCCCAAATGCTCTAAAAGAACATAACCAGCTTTTTCTAAAGTGCCACTATCAAGCAGCCTGGTCAAACGAGTGGCTAGTTCCTGCATTTGAGTACATTCTTCTGGGCTGTAGTTCAAAGATTGTAAATAATCGAGTTCGATAAACTCTACTGTTTCATGCCAAAGTTGCAAATGGCAGCTATCTTCTTGAACTACACTCACAATTCCCCAACACTTATTTTTTCCTCTTAGTTTGGGTTCATCTTTAGCGAGGATTAGGCAAACTTCACCTACATAATGAGGGTTGCTAACGTTTGTGGCTCTTGTCAGTTCCTTAACCACTTCTTTCACGATCCGAGTTGAAGGAACTTTTCCTCCTGCATCGGCTACTGCCTGTTGCCAAGCAGCTCTCTGTAACTTTGGTTCCAGAGGAGTCAGAGGTCGGCACTGGGATTCTCTAGTGGGTAAAATGTGCACAATTTGTGCACATTCAACAACAGACAGATTATCTACCACCAAGGCAGCACCAATTAAGTTGTATGAATGCCGTCGATGAAAGCCGAAACGCTCCAGACAATAGTCCTCAAATCTAGAATGAGTCGAACGATAGAGCCGATGGTCTCGCAATTGTTGTAGGGCTTTTCCTGCTAAATAGAAGGATTGCTCTACCTGTTTTTCTAACTGTTCTCGAGTATTTTGTTCTTTTAGTGTTAGTTCAAGACTACTATCAAGCTTTTCTCCCCTTACAGTTTGGACTAATCCAGAATTGGCTTTTGGCTCAGCTAAAGCTATAGTAACTGCCCCATGGGAATTATGCTCTTGAGTTAACAGCACTGTTCTTCCCCCCACAATTTTTTGTGAAAGTTCCACACTTTCTCGTGATTAATGACAGTAGAGCTTAATCTTAGATTCTTCACTTGAATATACTTTTCACAGATTGCATTTTTCAATCTAAAGAAGAAAGTTGAGGATTTTGTGAGCAAAACACAGATTTAACCGAAAATTTTGCTTTTTTTCCTCAATTTCGCTAAATTCTCTGTATAATTACTGAATTTTAGTTAACAGTATAATTACTGAAAATCAGTAATTATACTGAAAATTTTTCTCTTTCTCGACTGTTGTGATTTGCCAGAGCCATTTCCCGTATCGGCTCAATATTTGGTTCTGTCGCAAAAATTTTCTCGAACGCTGCCTATAGTGTTGTAATATTGTAGTAGCAACACTATAGGTGGTGTTTTTCAAATTTTTGGCGACAGAACCCTCAATCTTACCAATCCACAAATCACAAGAATAACTTGCTTATCGGGACTTAATCGAATTCGCCACCGTGAGATGTCCGTGCGGGAGTAGTTTCTTTCATGAATAGCAACCGCTATTTAATAGTGCTTCAACAACTTTATAACACTATCCGACTCTCGAATCTAACGAGTTGCTAACAATTCATTGATTTGATTGATAACATCAGTTAAAGAATGGTGTAAATTGATTAATTCTTCATGGGAAGCATTGTCAAAAGATAACTTGGACAAATTAGTTTGAAATTGTTTGAGCCTTGAAGAAGAAGTTGATTTTTGAGGCAATCTGGCTTTAATAATCTGGTTAATTTCTCTGGTATTTAATTTTTCTTGCAAGACTCTCAACACTAATTCTTGTCTTTCTTGTTGAGCTTGCGCTTCTGTGAGGGGTAACTTTTTGCTATTGATTTTGGCGATCACAGTAGCAGCTTTACAGTTTAAGCCTTTTTGTCGTATTGCTTGTTTCAGGTCTTCTGGCAAATCTAATAAGTTTAGTTGATCTCTAGCTAAAGATTCTAGTTTCATTTGAGTCTTAGCCATGATTGCTAACAGTTGAGCCTGTTCGGAAGTGAGATTGAGTTCTGTTTCTAAAGAGACTCCTGGCTGTAATAGCAGATTATCGAGTTTTTTTCTTAATTCAGGATATTTACGAAAGAAATAATCTAAAGCTTGAATACGAGATTTAATCTCTTGATGAGATTGATGAGGAGCGACTGTTAGTTTGACATACTGACAAAAGCTTTCAACTTTATCTAGAGGATTGAGAGGATGATACAAAGCATGGTGCAGTAAAGTTTTTAGGAAAATTTCAACTTCATCAGTAGTTTTGGGGTTGAAAACAGAACGCAGATGTTGCCATTGGTCATGACCTTCTCGGACTAATAAGCGGGCAGCCCTCCATCTTAATTCCCCTTCTTCAAGGTCAAATTTTCCTTCTTCTTCCGCAGGAATTAAGATAATCGGTTGCAGTTGCCCATGTATAAGTAGGGAGTTAGCTTTTTCTCTTATCTCCTGGTCAGTAAAAGTTTGACGACATTGTTGGCTTGGTCGAATCTTATTGATATCGATCATCTGCTCTCCAAATTCCTTTTTGAGCTTGGCGACAAGAGAGGATAAGTCTTGATTAGCAGCCTTTAGATGAGCAATTTCTGCTTGTAAATCCTGAACTTTTTGAGATAGATTGGATGCTTCAATTGCTGGGGAGAAGGCAGTCTTGAGACTAGGAGTACGACGAGCCATAGAATTACGTAAAAATAATTGGGACACAAAAAAGCAGTTTCTCTGGGAACGGCCATTGCAGTTTACCAGACTGGTCTGGTAAATTTTACTGACCGTTTCTGGCCCGTTCTAAATCATCAGCCAACAGGCTAAAATTTTGACAAATTTTATCTCCTGGGCGAGCCTGTTTGAGGGGTCGGGCTTCTACCCCTGAATTTTCTAAATGTTGCCAAAGGGGAATGTCTTGATAAAGCTTCACCTGGAGTGCGTCACAAATTTCAGGCAGTTCTTGTAAAAATTGACGATGATAAGCAGCTTTACCCGTTTTGTTTGGGACAATTCCCATAATTTCAGGGGCCGGATTGAGTTCTAAATCGGCGATCGTTTCTAAGATAGAAGTAATGAGTTGTCCTCCAGTCATAATTTTGACTCCCATATTTAAAGGAATTAATAGGTGAGTCGAAGCTGCAATGGCATTATCAGAGAGTAGATCTAATCCAGCCCGACAGTCAAAGATGACAAAATCGTGAACTAGAGGGAAAGTAGAGATTAATTTTTGTAAGTAGTATTCTCGGCGTTTTTTTCCGACTAGAGAATTCATCACTTCCGACATTTGGGTTGAACCAGGGATAATTTGCAATTTGTCAGTCCCAAATATAGCTTGAGTTGGATAATTTCCGTTGAATTTAGGATTAAAGACCAGTTCGATATTCTCAGGGGTAGGAGCAACGCCACAAAATTCTATCAGACTACAGTTGCAGTCTAGGTCAATGATTAATGTTGAATAGCCTCTTTGAGCTAATTCGTAGCCAATATTTACAGCTAAAGTGGTTTTTCCGGCTCCTCCAGCATGGGATAACAGACTTAATCTAACTTGTTTATTGTTCATATGTTTAATTCCTCAACCAAAGTGTACCTCACAAGTGTGAGAAACCCTATACCTTGCTACAACTATTCAATTGAGAATCTTAATATTTAGTTAACTTCTTTCTGCAAGAAGTTATTTTACAAGTTAGTTGGCTTTGATTAAGGAGATGGGCGGAGATTCCTTTTTTGATTTTGTTTTTGATTTTGATTTCGAGCGATAGTATTTTTGACTTTTTCTGGTAAAGTTCTCAAGATTTTGATATCTTCTGGAGAAGCTTGGGGAGTAAAATTACCTTTTTCTAGAATATTTGTTTGCTTATTATTTGAAAAAATCGAAATTTCTCCACTACTTATATTTTTATTGAAAGAGTAAGCTTGACCATGAAAAGTTAAGATACCTGGTTTTTCTTCCCTGCCAAACCTATTGAGCATGAAATTAATTGGCTTTTCTAAAAAGCTAGCACTGAGGTTAGCTACCTGTTCTCCTCGTTTCTGGATTTCAGAGTTGACTAGATTATTAATTGTCGTTTTAACATTTTCCCAAGTAGCAGATAGCTTATTACCTACATTACTTAACCAATTGTTAAGCTTTTTATTTTTTAATTGGTCAGCATTTTGGATAATAAAATCAAGTTTTTGGTCTAGCTTCTTTTCAAGCAGTTCAATTTTTTCTTGCTGCTGACTTACAAGTTTAGTTAGCTGTTCTAATTTTTGTTCAAGACTCAAATCTTGTTGAGGTTTTGGTGACTGACTTAGATTCAATTTATCGATTACAAGTTGATTCTTATGGGCATAAAATAATGTCTCTCTTCCTAATTTTATCTGAATTTCATCTAAATTCTTATAGGGATTATTGAGGGCATTTTTTATTCTTTGAAAATTTTCAGGGCTAATAGAGTAGGTTTGGGGTTCTTGAGTGATATCTGATTGGAATATTTTTTTGCCATTAACAATGATAGATAGTCTCTTTGAGGACTTTTGGGCGAGGGAATTTTGGTCGATCTTTTTAGCTAAATAATTAGCAGCAAAATCACTAAATTTTTGGAGTTTATTGACTATTGCCTTGATAATTTCTTCTTGCTCTCTTGCTATTTTTCCCGTATCTGCCCCTGAATCACCCGGTAAAATCATAATTAACCTCCTAAAGTTGATAATTGGCTAAAGTGAACTCAAGTAATCTTCCTTGTTCCAGCAATATGTCTGGTAAAATCACTTCTCCTAAACGATCTAGTAAGACTTCCTTTCCCACCTGAATATATGCCCAATCTGCATCAATAGACATCTTGATTACATTCTTATCTTTTGGGAGGTTTAGCTCAAAAACTATTAATTCACCTTCAAAGAATGAAATATCTGCTCCCGCAGGATTATCCCCGTAGAAAATGCTGATCTGTTCGGCAATATAACCATGAGGTAAAGGTTTTAATCCCCAAGCTTCGGAAACGTTATACACAGTCTGGGGATATTTATCTTTTAAAGCTTGAATTTTGGGAGGTAATTTTTTACGGATTTGTTGTAATTCGTAATCAGTTAATTTTTCAGACATTTGTTGTTTCTCCTATACTAAACTTGCTAATTCTTTGGCTCCAGGGTCAGGCAGTAAATTATCTGCGGCTATCTCCCTTTTCTTTAAATCCCCATCTGTCATTGCTCCAGCTTTCTTTTCTCTAATCATTTGCTCAAGATATTGAGGCCACATCTTTTTCCCTACAGCCATAGCTTGAATATCTCTGTTAGGAATGACCACTTTTTTCCGCATGGGTATTCTAGATTCTGCTTCATTTTCTTGTCCTGAATTAACAATAATAGCTCGACCCCTTTTAATTCTTGTTAATGTGGCTAATTCGACTAAAGGTCTAGTTTGCCTTTGTTTGGCATAAGAATAACTTGTTTTGCCTTGATTACTACTCCTCGTTTTTTGAATAAATTCAACTTCTTTTTCTCCTAAAATAGACGAGAAATAAGCTGCTGTTTTTCGATCATTAAGTTGAAAAATCATCTGTGTCGTACAACCTCCTAAAATTCCACTGACCACTTTTTCTCCGTAAACCTCTTCTAAAAATCCCAAAGATTGAACTCCCAATAAAGCGGCAAATTTACTGGAGCGATTTTGATTGAGCCAATCCACTAACGGTTTTAGATAAATACTATTAATCTCGTCTAAAGAAACAATCAATGGTACTTTTCGCCGACGATAAACATTACGGTTCACCATTAACTGCATAACTACTGCCAGTAAAGGAGCGACGACACTTTTCTGATTGGGATTCATCTTAAAAATAATTAAGTGCCGACCATCCACATCTAAAGGTAAAGTATTCTTTCCCCCAAAAGCCGCCAAAACTTGAGGGTTCATGAATCGGCTAAACATGATGCTAGCTGTGGTAGCAATATTAGCTGCCGTCTCTGGAGCCCCCGCCGAGGCCAGAAAAGTATCGAATACCACCTTTTGGTACTGATTTAACTGAGCATTTTTTAATCTCCCGACTAAATTATCCAATCCTAGAATCTTATGACACATCGCTATATCTGGATAAGGGGAAGATTTAGCAATCATCATGATTGCCTGAACCAATTGATTTCCTGTGTTGGAGAAGAAGCCACTATTCCCCCCACCCGTTGCTAGTTTCAAATTAGCGTTGAGAGTAGTGGCTATTTCCAGAGCTGTTTCGGCATCGAACCCATCTTTCATAAAACTTAAAGGATTACAGCAACAAGTTTCAGGAAAACTCGGGGCAATAATACTGACTTTATAGCCATGGAGGTGAGCAAAATGAACTAATTTAGAGCTAGGAGCCGGATTTTCATGACCTTTAAAGTCATAATAAAATACGGTAAATCCTTGCTGTATCGCTGACATGGTTAAAGGATTCCCAGCACTAAAACTTTTTCCCGAACCAGAGCGACCTATATACAAAATATTTTCTTGAGCATTAGGAAGATAGGTAGTACGAGGGTCTTCTGGAAGACAAAGTATTTTACGACCATCGGGTTCGGTAATCATTTTACTAGCTCGTGGAGTGCCGATATAAAGAGCAAACTCCTCTTGAGATGAACTTTCCATTTGTTGGCAAGCCAGTTGTCTGGCGGCTTTGATTTCAGAGGAATTGGCCCACCGAGCTGAAGCTAATACTCCTTTGGGATTATTCCCTTTATTAACAATCAGCAATAAAAAACAGCAAGCTAATAACAATAGACCAGAAGGACTGGAAAGATAGCCCATAAAGGGTTGTATTTCTGGTGGAAGAGAGGGAATCGATATTTTGGCTGTTGATTCTACTTTCATCGTTTAATCTATAAGAATTTGATTAGAAATTAAGTTCAGGATGGGCAGGAATGCCTTCTGAGCCAACGATTACTAGATAAGAATCTATCTCCTCGCTTGTCCACTCCTAATAGTTTGAGTGCCTTCACCTGATCGTGAAAAAATGGGTGGGGAACACCAGCGTCTAATTCCTTAATCAAAGCCTCGATAAAAGCTTCTTTGCCCCCTAAATCACGCATAATTGTCTGATATTTCGGGAATAAAAGCTCCAGAGCCACTGTCTCACCTAAAAAATTAGTCAAAGGGTAGAGGCGTATATTTTCCCGGTTGACAGCGATATTGCAGTTCCCCCCTCGATCTAACCGAAAAACCTTGGGGTAACTACCTGCTTCACTAGATTGGATGTTGACTAAATAGTAGCGAAATTGGGCATCAGAAGTACTAGACTGGATGGTAGCTGTCTCTTGATTAGTCAAACATTTAGCTAAATTTTCGTTAGCGGATATTGCCTTGTTAAAAGCTCCTATTCCCAGAACGGTAGTTAGTAAAATGGCCACGCTCAATTTGTTCATCTTCTTATGTAATGATCGGGATTTTCGTAGTTGCCTCTGCCATCGTGAATTCTTAAATCTAAATGTGGTCCAGTACTCCAGCCTGAGTTTCCAACTCCTGCAATTTCTTGACCTTTCGACACCAGCATTCCTTCTCTAACCTTGATTGAACCCTGTTGTAGATGGCCGTATCTAACAATTTGGCCATTCTCAAGTTGTACATCAATCCAGTTTCCCAATTGACTACCACAATTTCTTTTAGCATTAGAATCACCAAAATCTGGGCAACTATTACTCTCTACTTGAATAACTATGCCCCCAGCAACGGATTTGACAGGAGTCCCTAAAGGAGCAGCATAATCAATGCCGCGATGAAATTGTTGCTCGACCCTAATCGGGCGATTACGCCGACCATAAGGACTAGAAACTCTCGTTCCTGGAGCTATGGGATGGACGAAATTTCCCGTTGTTTGACCCCAGCAGTCTCCTGGACAAGAGTTATTGCCCCCCGCTTCCGCGATAATTGCCTCAATTTCCTGTTGATAGTTTTGAGGTGGATTAACTCGATTTGATTCTACTGGGGAAAAAATAACCAGTGCCTCTTTTTCACGAATCGGAAACCAGGGTATTGGTCCAATAAAATAGGGAGTACAGGTGTAACCAAAGAAAAAAGTTTCGGTACAAGCTCTGAAATATAATCCAAATTCGGCTTTTCCTTGACTAGAGGCGGCTCCCGTCATGACCACTTTAAAGCCAGGGCCATAGGGAAGCATTCCTGTCGGTTCTCTTCTGCCATTCACTAATGCTAAAGGGCCAAAACCACCTTCAGTTTGCTGTGTTTCTCCAGAACCCCATCGTTTCCCATGTAGGGCACCTCCTATTCCCCATAGATCGTTTAACTCCAAATAAGAGCATGGTTCCCCTACCTGGCAATCTACAGGTTGAATTTTGGGTTTTCTCGCCGTGCCCCTACTAGCACCACCAGTAATGAAATAACCAACAGCCTTGGAATCTCCATACTCGGCGGGCGAAAAAACTACATCCGCTTGCCCCAAGACACTAAAGCCAACATGGCCAAAAAAGAGGGGAAATAAAGCAAAAGGAACTTGATTTAAGCCAGGAACTTGATTTATGTAGCTTCTGGGCCAATCTTGATATTTTTCGATGGGAGTTTCTGATAGTCCAGGGATAGAATCTAAATTGTAATTAGCTAGATTATCCCCTAACTCTCCTAAAGCTAAATCTTTTAAAGCTGGATATTGTCGTAAAACCTCTCTAATTTTAGTTGTGCCTCTGAAAGATACTCCTTGAAAAGCAAACAAGTCGTATAACGGCTTGACTTTATTAATCGGCAAATTTTCTAATCCTGGTATCCCTTTAGTTAAAGTTGCTGCTGTTTGCCAAGAAACGAGAGAATAGTCTTTTAGATTTAGCTCAGACAAGTCTAACCCAACAATTTCGGCAATATTTTTCAGTGCCAATTCCTGTAATCGAAACGAATCTGTAAAATCTCCTAACATCATATAAGTATCTGCTGTTTGTCCTGCTTGCCAAATGCGGGAAGGATCGTAGCCTAAATCGTTGACAATTTGACGAGGAATTCTAATTTCGCCACTGGTCGTAATCGGTGGTAAATTTTGAAAAGTTATCTCCATCCAATCCGGAAGCAATAACCTGACTCCATCAACTTCATACTCAACAGAATTAGGCAAAAAGCTTGATTCGGCAAAAGATTGTGCCAGAAGTTTCTGGTTAGAAAATAAGACTAATATTGTTACTATTAGAGCCTGAAACTGGATCGCTCGCATTGTTCTTGTGTTGGCTGACAAACCCCGAGAGAAATCCTAGACAAAGATGGACAGGCTTCCATATATTAAAGGTTTGAATCCAATGATTTTATGGTGATGAAGGACTGCTTCGCCCCTATTTTTCAAGACTTTTTCAGTTCAATTGTATTAAATTAGGGGCGAAGCAGTCCGCGAAGGGGGCTTAAATAGACTTAGATGTAAGTAACAAATCAGATTATTGTAGAATACAAGCCCCCTTCCGCGCCTGTCCATCTTTGTCATAGTTTCATTGGAGCCCTTCTTTTCCAGCGCCGTCTAGCTCGCTCCAGTTCTTCTTCACTCAGAGATTCATCTATGAGAGTAAGAGGAGTTTTTTCTGGGTCTGGAGTAATCTTTAAATGGTTAAAAGCCGGGGTTCCTCGCCCTTTTTTCAAAATAAATTTATAGACTTTAAATCCTTGCGGCCCGTCAGTTACTAAAGTTAATGTGGTACTGCCATCCCGACTCGAAGTTATATTTTCAAACTCGATGGGTTTAATCTGTCTAATCCTGATTAATCGAGAGCCATTACCATCGCATTGGCCAGAAGCAAATTTCGGGCATAAGTTCCCCACTAGACCGTTGAAGGTGAAAGAACTAGGATCTCCTGGGGTCGCATCAACGATAATTTCATCTAGTTCCAGAAAATCGATGGTTAAGTCATAACCAGGATAAACCAGCAATTGAATTGTCCGACCATTTAATCCTTGAGCATCAGTTGTCGCGATTCTTCTTGTTCCAGAAGCCAGTGCGGACAGGGGAAACAGAAAACTCCCAAGAAGGATAAATTTAATAATTAGATGTTTCATGGTTCCAAAGAAAAAGATTTGTTAACGACTAATTGAACCTCTGTTCCCCCATCAATCACGTAAACCGTTGATTGGGATTGAGGCCGATTTCTGACCCTTGCTTGCCGTTGCTGTATCGAATTAACGGCTGAATTGGTAGCCCCTTTAATAAAACCGGATACCACGTCGCCATCGCCATAAGTAGTAGAACTGCCAAAAGAACTATAGAAAGTAGAGTTAGGACTATTCATTACAGAAGCAGCACGACTAATCCCTGAAAGTAAAAAAGCCCCAGCTTCCCTAGAGACGTTACTAGCTTTTTCGGCTTTGGCTGACAAAATTCCACCGTCTTCATCCAAAACTACGAGAGAATTAGCCGGAACCAAATATTCTTGGGTCTGACCGTTTTTTTCCATGATTATTGACCTAACTTCTAGTTGAATCAAACCCGTACTGCCGAAAAATTGTTGAGCTTTAACTACAGCTAATGAACCTTTGGGGACTATTTCTTGTCCATTTGCTCCCCTCATTGCCGATTTGAGTCTAATCAAATAATCCCGTTGTTGATTATATTGACCAGCTTCTAACATCCAAATAATGGGTAATTCGATTTCTCCTTTAACCCTAGTCCCTCTCTTAAATTCGTCCGATGATAAAGATGAATAACTCTTATTTTCCTTAGAAGCAGATAGTGTTTCTCGTTGAGTCGGAGTTTTCAGGAGTGGATAGCTAACTGGTACTACTTTTTCCGGTTTTTGCTTAGAAGAATAATTATCAGGGTTGGGATAAGAAGCCTGTTGATCATTGAGGTTTGTTGCTCCATAACTGCCCATATTAGCTGCCAGTAACCATTGCTCCATCGGGTCTTTTTTTTCAACTTTGGGTTTGATGGAAACAGGAGTTGGTTGGGGTTGCGCCTGGGGTGTATAACTGACAGTTCTAACGGGAGTTGGTTGCGGTGATGGTGCAGGTGCTTGGGCTGTAGGAGTTGGGGGAGTTGAAGGTTGACCTACTGGCTCAGAGGTTTGAGCTACTTTTTGATTAAATTGTTCAACTTCTTTAATTTCATTACTTTGTTCATTGAGAGCCTGATGGATTCTCAAATCATCATTAACTATTTCAGGCTCCGAATCAAAAACACTACTTGCTTCTGGTTGTGGCTCGAATGCTGGAGATAAAGATGTCTCCTGACTAATCACATAACCTCCTGTGATTAGACGAATCAACTGCATAAACAAAAAAACTCCCGTTCCTACTAATCCCAGAGCAATTATGGCCTTATTGTAAGGATTGTTCACAAAAGTTCTTTTAGTTCTGACTTTGTAAGGATCTTCCGGAATATCTATATCAGAATCCTTATCTTCATAAGTTACTTCTGTTGCTGCTTCATCTAGAGTTTCATCGGGTAAAAAATCATCCCAATCTTTTTCTTTTTGGGTTCCATCTTTTTCGGGTATATAAAATTCAGTTGTTAGTTTTTCTGGTGTAGCTACCATAGCTTTTACCTCTAAATTTACATATTCATTATTTGAATCCTCTGAGTTTACGCAGAGGTAAAACGACTGACATCACGACGACTGACATCACGACGACTGACTTCTGACTTCGTGAATAATGCCCTTAGGGCTGAATTCAAAGTGGAGAAATCAAACTAATTTCCAGACCGGCGTTACTCAATTCCCCAAATACTTGTTTAAGATATTCTTTATCCATTAAATTCAGGAGTTGTTGATTCAAATTAAGGGAAAAAGCTTGAAATGTATCTGTGGGATAATCTACTATTCTCAAGCGAATTTTTTTATTAAATTTACTAGCCAATAATTTTTGCTCTTGGCGCTCATAGGAATAGAGATTCGCCACCATTTCTAATTCCCATTGCCCTTCTTGATTTTCGATTTTTCTAGGTTTAGACAAATATCTGATTTTGAGTACCCTGGTTGATTTCCCTTGAAAAATTTCTGGGGATGTAACTTGAGCTATATCTTCTAACAGAATCGGCAAAATTTCTGGTTCGACAAAGAGTAAAGCTATAGCAGTCCGTTCACTGGTAGTTTGACCATTAATTTCTACCCCAAGCTCCTGAATCGTCTTGCCTTGTGAGTCAATAATGGTGTTAGAAGCCGAAAACAGCATCTCCATCATGGTTCTGGTAAACTTATCTATTACTTCAGTCGAACGCTCTCTAGAATCAATTGGTGTAGTTTTAACGGTTTGACCATTAGCTAACTCGACAAATCTAGAAGCCGGTTCATTCAGTTCTTGTAATAATAACGAACCCTGAAACATTAGTTGAATTATACTAATAATTTGTAAGGTGAGAATCAGAATTAAAAAGAGAGGAGTATAGTTAATATTTTTAGCCGAAGCTAATTTATTAACTAGAGTTTTTGAGTTAGAGTTTATCATCATAACCTCGATTAAATTTTAGCGACGACTTAAAGCTAATACCCCGGCACCAGTAAACAGAGAAAATAAAGCCAACCCCCCACCAGCACCCATAATAAAAGCGATTATGGGACCAAAAATTCCAGCTATTAAAGGAAATAATAAGGTGGAACTAGATGGAGTTAGAGACATTAGTAACCCCGTAAATCCAATGACTAGGGAATAACAGAATTTAGCCAACCAAACTCCCCACAATAAACTTAAAGACAGCAAAAATGGTTTATGACCAATAGAATATAAAGAAATTCCTAAAAAAATTGGGCTGGTTAAAGCTGTTAATATGGCAATTAATTCCAAGACCCAATAGAAGGCATAACCTATAGATAGAAACAAGATCGGAACGGCAAAACTATTAGCTGATTGAAAGGAAAGACCAAAACCACTGAATAGCCGACCAAACCAACGGGAATTAGCATAACTAGAACCCATCGCATTCTGGATTTTTTGGCTCAGTTCTCTTCCGAGCTTGGTAGCCCAATTTTCCTTAACTGGATTGGGGTCTTTATATTGATTGACGATTTGCAATATTTGTTGTTCTGCATCCACAAAACAATCATTTCTTAAATCTTGTTCCCCAATAGCAGCACAGGTTTGTACCGCATCAGAAGCTATTAACTCCATCATGGTTTTAACTGCACCAATATCAGCAGCTTTCGAGGTAGTTAAGTCTTTGGATAAAAGGTT
Source organism: Xenococcaceae cyanobacterium MO_234.B1 (assembly GCA_030064915.1). Taxonomy (GTDB): domain Bacteria; phylum Cyanobacteriota; class Cyanobacteriia; order Cyanobacteriales; family Xenococcaceae; genus JASJCP01. Next base: position 21,182 of record JASJEK010000005.1, on the reverse strand, counting down.
TAAAAGTTCTGTACTGATCCCATTCCCCATATCCCTAAAAGCTAATAATACTTCCCCCAAGAAAATTGGTTTATTAACAGGTTTGGCTAATAAAATCACTAAAAATACGGGAATAATAATCGATGACCAATCCAAATAACCCCGTTGACCATATTGATATTCCAACCACTGATAGGCAAATATTGCTAAAGCCAAAGCAGCAAGTATTGCACCAAAAAAAGCTGTCCGAACGAACAAATCACTATTAATTGTTTCTTGCCAGACATCATCGAAAGAATTAGCTAATAGTTGACTAAGATCTCGATTTTTTTCAAGAAATTCCTGGGAGCTAGTTTGAGCCATAAATAAAGATAGTTGAATATTCATTAGACTCTTGTATAAGTGCTATTAAACTTGGTCTTGTTTAGGTAATAGGTAATAGGTAATAGGTAATAGGTGACTTTCAGAGCGGTTTTGGATAAGCATCCATAACTTCAAGTTTTTAAGTCTAAGTGTTCTAGCATTCGCCTCGAACCTTTATTTAATTTGTCGGTTTTTACACAAGTCTTGGCTTGACAATACCTATTACCTATTACCCATTACCTATTACCTGTAAAAAAGGGAACTAAATTGAGTAATTGCTTGTACTAGAGATACTCGACTTGCAGTGGAATTAACCGTATCTTCCCAATCTTTCTTGTCTAAATTATGAGAAATTTTAGACAACTCATTAAGAGACATATTTTGATTCATTTCTATTTGAGTAAGCTCCGCGTACATAGCTTGATTAATCAAAGCTTGATTGGCATTTTGAATGGCAACTTGTTTAAGCACATCTTGAGTAACATTTTGACTGTTAGCCGTTGTAGCAGCAGTCACAGAATGGTTAGCTAAATCGGAGACAATCACTAATTGCTGTTTTTTTTGCTCTTGAGCTTCATCCCCTAATCGAGATTCTAGATAGGCTTCTGTTAACATTTTTTTACTAGCAGCTATGGCTAATTCTTTTTTGCCAAAAGTCGTAAATTCTTCTAGGGGCTCGGTTTCAGTATTGACAATTATTTCGGGGACTTGTTCACTTATTTCATTAGGATTTGGATAACCCAAAACCCCAAATAAATCCCCAAGCTTCGAGCTGATTCCTGCCAAGACATGTTGATTCAAAACTGAAAAAAATATATCTGATTGAGGATTTTCTAAATTGATTTGTTTGGCTATTCGCTCGAGAAAAAAATCTTGCACAGAAGTTAAATAAGAATCAAGATTTATCCCGAACAAATTTACCCCCTGACTTGTCTGACTATAAATATTATTACCGAAGATTTTTGGGGAGATTGCACTATTTTGAATCTCTGTAATTGAATCTCCTTGAATATCTTGGGTTTGGGCGATGGCTGGTGAACCATAACCAATAACTAAAGAAGACACTAACAGCAAGACTTTGGCTTTTTTCATGGCTTTAAAGATTAGTTATTTGTGATTTTTTTGACTAAATTTGCTATAGCTTCGTAGGGATTTTCATATCTATCAAAATACTCATTTCTGAGTTGGACAAACTCTGGTTCATTCTTAATTAGGCATAATTCTTGCAGTGAAGGATAATAGTGAGCCCAACTAAGAGTTGAGCCAGACTTCAGCAGCCAAGGCGTTGAATTGTCATTCTTATTAGAAAAACTATCTAAAGTATTTTGCCGAGAAATATTGCGGGGGATATCTAATTTCTTCTCTAATAATTCTAAAGCAGAGCTATTCAATTTTCCTATGAAAAAGTTAGAAGTATTTTCAATAATTTGAGCTGAATTGGGCAGAGCATTAATACTGTCTAAATCCTGTCCTCCATAAATTACCGATACTCCTTCTTTACGACCCCTAGAACAAAAAGAACGTAGTGTTTCCCCATAACAATCAAAGTTACTTCCCAAGTTACTCGCCTCATCCATACAAAATAGGGATCTCGGGGAACGAAGAGACTTTCTAATTGCTGCTGAATAAGCGGATAAAGCGATAGGAGTCATCTCTTCTTCTTCCACGTCCCCGATGCCATAGACCACTAATTTGTTCCCAGTTTCAAAAGTAGAAGGAGTAGAAATAATTTGACCAAAAGGACTTTCTACTATTACTTGAAGTTGATACTTGATTTCAGCGGCGGCATTAATTAGGGCTGCTGGTGGTTCTGTACCTTGATAGTCGGCTCGAATAAAACCCAGAAAATCTTTCATCGTCGGAATATCTTGCCAACTTCCCGAGCCGATACCCTGTCGATGTGCTGCCCTATAACGATTTTGAATCGTTATATCTTGGAAAAAGTTTTGTAAAGAGAGGCTGAGTACTGAGCGATAATTTCTAATTTTCTCTTTGTCTTCATCTTTATTAATTACCAAGCTCATTAATGCTGTTTTTAAAAATCTTCTAAAAATTTTCTCCGCCGCTTCTCTTTTCTCCAAATTAAAAATTGATTGGGGATTAACATTCTCAAAAAGATTGTTACTTTCTTGGATTGTATTAAAGTAAGAACCCTGCAAAAAATTGGTAATGGCATCAAAAGTTCCCGTACCATCTCCTCTAGTTTTATCCACAATGGTTACATCTAATCCATAAGCTAATCCCATTAAAACAAAACCGTTTAACAAGACCGATTTCCCTGACCCTGTGGTTCCTAAGATAGCCGTATGTTGAGGTTGTTTTGTATAGATATCAATATGTAAAGGAGTTGCTCCTTTATCGGAAATTAGGCATAAACCTTTAGTGGCCTTTGTTGATTCAAAATTGAGGGGTAATAGACATACTGTGGATTCGGACCAATATTGCTGCCGACGTTTATATTTGTACAACATATTTTCCCAGCGAAAAGGCAGAGTTGTTAACCATATTTCGTCAAAATATTCTAATTCTCTTTTGACTACTGCTGGTTGTCTAAATAAATTGCTAAAACTATTTATAGCTAATCTTAAAGATTCTGGAGTTTGACGATAAACTAATCCCACCCAAGCCACGTTTATCGCAACTCTTCCCTCTAAAAAACTTTCTTCCAATTCCATACTTTGTTTGATATTATAGTTAGCTCCTACATCGACTATTTTTCGCCTTTGAGCATGGTTTAAACTGGAATTACTATCTTTAGTTCTTTGTTGGGTTTTTACTTGTAAAAATTCTTGATTGGGACGAGTTAACTCAATAAGGATTTCTGTATTAACAGTACTGGGGTGATTTAAACAGTAAGAACCAGCTTCTAGTTGAGTTTTTACTCCCTGCCACTTCCCTGGCTTTTCATGATAGACAACTCCACCTACATAAAGCTTTTTCCCTGGTAAAAAGACCCATTGCTTATCTGCATCGGGACTTCCTATATGGAAAATATCTGTAGTTAAATGATAGGGAGAATTGATTTCTAATTCCAGCTTATTATGTTTAAGAATCAGAAGTTGGGGGACTTTTTTAGTCGGATCACTGTCATTGTATTTTAGATAATCTCGTTGATAGATCTCGTAGGCAGTTAGGGGATATATATAGTAATCTAAACCCAATTTAGATTGTAAGAATTCTCGCCAAAGAATAAACCCTTCCTGATAAGCTTTTTCCAGTAAAAGTTTATATTTAGCTTGTTCTTTTGACTGCTTTTTCCCTACTATGCTATCGGATAATTCTTGGAGGCTTACTAAGATCTTTTCAATTAAATCATTTCCTTTAATCCCCGTGTCATCTAGAGTATAACTACATTCTATATAACAAGCACTTTCATTGAATTTGCCTTTTTTCAATAAGCCATCAAACCTTAATTTTAAAGCTTTAAGCAAATAGCTCACTCTCTTATTATTAGAGAGATTCCTTAAATTTGATAATTCATTAACCTTAGTTTTATTATCAGCAAAATTCCCACAACGAAACACTAAAGACTCATTACCTGGTAAATCTTTTAGCCCTTCTTTTAAAAGCTCTAGAATTTCTTGAATGCTGTAGGAAGCTAAATTACTCCGAATCCCCGAAAATCCCCAGACAAAAACTAACCGATATTTTTGGTTCTTTTCTAGTAAATAAGCTCCTATTTGATTAGAACCTTTATGGATTTCTACCAAACAACTCGAATGGAGCTTTTTTTCAAATGGCTCGACTTTTCTCTTATTCTGACCGTAGCCAATTTTTTGATTGACTAACTTTTTTTTAGCTTTAAATTGGGGTTGATTGGGGTCGAATGATAAGTATCCCAATATCCAATTAGGAGCCTCGTGGAAACCTCCGACTAATTTCCAAGGGGTCTTTCCATAAAACAGAGAATAAGTAATGATTAAACTCAGCCAAATCCCTAAAAATAATGTCTTCTCAACAGGATAAATAGCTCCTACTAACCAATAGGCAAATATTACACCAATGGTGATTAAGGAAAAAGGGTAAACGTACTGTTCAGGAATAAAAAAAAGATTTCCCGATTTCCCTAAAGCTCTACTTACTTTGATTTCATTATTCGATTGATTATCCATCTCAAAAGCCTTATTCGTAATTTCTTTAGCTTCTTGTAATAGCAAACTAAATTTTTTCTCAGATACAATTCAACACTGTTCGGATAAGTCAGAAACTCTTGTTGGGAATTGGGTTCTGGTCTCGCAATAAAATCCAACCACGGTGTTGACTTTTGACTTCCCCTCCTGGCTCCCCTCCTGTTCCCCTCCTCGGAGGGGTTAGGGGTGGGTTGGGGCGGGGGTGGGTTGGGTTAGGGGTGGGTGACATCACGACGACTGACATCACGACGACTGACATCACGACTTCTAAAAGAAGTCCACTATTTCTGACTTCTGACGACTGACATCACGACTTCTAAAAGAAGTCCACTATTATGCGCCAATAACAAAGTTAATTAAAGATTCAAATAGAAGTAACCCTATTACCCCTATTACGGAACTAGTGATAATTGTTTGATACTCTTCCCCACTTTCTCGGGCTATCCAGACCTTGTAAGCCCTCCACGCGATCGCTGCCCCAATCAAGGCATTAATCCCCAGAAAAATTGCCCTAATTAGATCTGCGTTCTGATCGAATGGTGTGGTAGATACTATTTTATTGGTAGCTTGACATAAGAACCCAGTAGTACAGGGAGCAGTTTGAGCTAGAAGCATCCCGACTGGTAATCCAGAGGAAAGAAAGAAAATACTAATGGTTGTAACTAAACATAAACTGATAAATCTCAATCTCAATGAGAGACGATAAAATCTTTTTCTCTTACGTAATATCATGTAGAACCTCGACTGTTGTGCTGAGCAAGTAGCTTCCCTTGAGTGAGGGAGTTCAGAATGAGCGAATGAGCGAGTTTAACTGGGTTTGGAAGTAGGCTTACACCCTCCGGGAGGGTAGGGCTGTTTCATTCTCGTATGAGACAGATGGGGAGATAGGGCACCGAAGGCGGCTTATATTATCCAAAGATAATGAATCAAACCGACAAATTAAGTACTCAAGCCCCCTTCGGTGGGGGAGATAGGGGGAATTTTCGGCAAATACTCGGGATTTTGACTTCTAAATTCTGTTTTATTTCCCCATTTCCCCACTTCCCTATCTCCCCATCATCCAAAATCTTTAACAAGCTAGCATTTTGAAACAGCCCTACCTCCGAGAGGGGGCGGGCTCACCCCGTGAGCCAATACTGTTCGGTTACGATTATTGGAAAGAGATTGGAGAATTGGGGAATTGGGGAATTGGGGGTAGGGGAAAATAATTATCTCCCTACATCCCCATACCTCCACCAATAAATAAAAGATGCGCCCTCCGAACAGTATTGCCCCGTGAGCAGGTTAGTCTTAACCGCAGTTGCGGAACGGGCGAACTGGCGAATTCAGACTGGTCATTCCATTGAAAAATCTTGAAATCTAGGAAGATTAACCAGATTTGAGGAGTATCTTCATCTTTTTAAGGAAAGATGAAGATGAATATGGATGGGGGACCCTTGAATTTAAAAATTAAGGTGCCAAGATTGATGTGACCGCGCCCTTCAGGCAGCAAGTCAAAAGGCAAAAGTCATGCATTCAAAAGTAATTTATTCAGCCCGAAATCGGTCTCAAGCCTCCCCCAAAGCGGGGGAAAAGAAATTAAAAGTATTAAAGAGAGAACGCGAAGCGCGAATCTTTAATCAATCAATGCGCGAATCCTCTTCTCTAAAGGTGCGAGGTGAAACTTTTGCGGTGGTGGAAGGGGCTTAAAAACAGAACTAATTAGTTATGATTCATCAACCTTGTCTAATAAAGCCCCTTTCCACGGATGCTTTCGGTTAGAAAGCATATCCAATCACCGCGTTGACTTTTGACTTCTAACTTTTGACTTTTCAAGATGGTCTAATTATCTTTGGCTCAAAAAAAATCAAAGACAATAGGGGCTTCAAAAACCAATCAAGATTCACGAGTAATAAGTAACGAGTAATAACTTATTACTTAATGACGAGTTACTTCAGCCCGAAGGGGGTGGTAAGTCCCTTCTTGGTAAGCCGAATACAGCAAAATTTGCCTATTTTACTGAGAAAAAACCTAAAAGCGAACTCCGAATTACAAATAACTACAAATAACTACACTTCATTCTTAAGTTAATTTAGAAGATACTAGTTAACTTTGTCAAATCTAACAATAAAACTTTACATTCCTCGACCGAGTTTTCTTCTCGGAGACTGGTTCAATATCGGATTTTGCTTGAGTTCTGAGAGTATTTTTCTTTCTGCTCGATTGGGCTGATAGAAAATACGGTTCTTATCTTTATTGACTTCAAAAATAACCTGCTGCCTCAATTTCGAGTAAATTGATAGGGAATTGTTGGTCGCCAAAAACCTCAAACACTTGCCCTCAAAGGATTTTGACCCATCAACAGCAGAAGTCTGACCGAATTTTTCTAGTAAAAGTTGGACTTTCTTAGCTATTTGTTCAGCTTCTTGGAGCCGAAGCTGTTCATTCCAGTCTTTTCCGACTTTGGGGGTAATCCTCTCGGACCCTGGTAACTTGTCTAAGATGGCACGTGCCATCTGGTTTCCTGCTTCATCATTATCATAGGCCACAAGGATTTGCTTACCTTGAGATAGCTGTTGCTGTAAGAACTGATGGGGGAGCTCCCCATCGGTGGAGATGAACAAGGTGGTTTCTTGTTTCTGGGAGATAGCAGCAGCAGAAAGAGCATCAATGGGAGAAGAGGTTAGGACAATGCGCTCTAGTTCTCCTTGTCCTTTCTGGAGAGTAAACCATCCTTGAGCTCTGTGTATACCTGGAGCTAATCCTTTAAATTTACTATCTTCGTGAGTTCCTCTTAAAGAAGCTCCAGTAATTTCACCTTCCAGATTCCTCCTGATAAAAACAGCATTTTGTTTGGAGTCAGCATAAATAGAGCCCAGCTCATGTAAAGAGGATACCAATGATTCTGGGAGCCCTCTTTTATTAACCAAATAATCTTTGACTTCTGACCATTTAGAATCATCTGGAGTGGGTGGAGAGAAAGGCTGTATTCTACTTTCTGCCTGCCTTTGACTCAGTTCATTGATAGAGTCTTGAAGATTTTGCAGTTGATTCCTGGTGTTGAATGACTGGGTTTCTAAGGAATGTTGGAGTGAGGAAATGGCATTAATGAGTTCAATGTCAGATTCGAGGGTAGATTGCTCTACATGAAGTATGATAGCTTCTAATTTTGATTTTCGATTGTGTTTTGTAATTGCTCTATCGAGAAGTTCAATTGAGTTTCTAACTGCTTCTGTTCTTCCAGTTGGGAACTGACTGTTTTTAAGGTTTCGGTTAATTCGTTCAATACTTCCTTTAAGTTGCTCGATTTCTTGTTGTTCAGTAAATTGGTTAATTCCGTCAGAAAGTCCTCTAGCCCAAGCTTTAAGTTCTGGTGGCTCAACTCTAAATTTTCTAGCCTTTGGTTGACTGGACTCAGGGCTTCGACCAGAATCTCTTTGAGAGTTTGATTGGGTGGGTTGATTTCGTTCATGATCTTGTTGTGATGTTTGGTTTGGTTGTTGTTGAGGTGTGGAATATCTGGTCCGAACGACTAAATGCAGTCTATGCTCTCCTATTAGCTCCAGGGGATTACTTTGAGCGCGACTAGACTGGGCTTTTTCCACCAGCTTGTCCCGATTTTCCACATAAAGCTGGAGATTATATTTAGCACGAGAAGCTGCTACATAAAAGCTTTCTTGGCTTAGTGTTAGGTCAGATGTAACAGAGACTAAAACTCGATTAGCTGTTGCCCCCTGACTACTATAGGTTGTAGAGACTAGGCCATGATCTAAGTGTTGGGGTATTTTTAGGTCTATTTGTTCCCGTTTACCTGTCTCAGTACAGATAGTAGCGCTCCCTTCAGCAATCTGGGTAACGACAAACTCCGACCCCTTAACCCGATTAAGTTGCTTATCATTCTTACCCCATCGTAAGCGATCGCCTACTGCTATTTTAGTCTCAACTGCTTCATACACTTCCTTGTATTTAAAGGAAGCAGGGGCGACTCTTCTTTCAATTCCAGCATAATCTAGTAAGATCAGACTGTCTCTTTCTATGGCTTTGACTTGGTACTGTTGGTTTTTCTGGAGTCCTAATCTTTTATAGTTAGCCAGAGGAATCACAACATTACCTTTAAGGTAATAGTGAGGGTACTTCTTCTGAATATCGGTGAGATTTTTCGATTTAAGCCTTTTGATGGTAACTTCTTCTCCTAAAGTACCTTCTTGCTTTAGGCCCTCGCGAATCTTGTCTAATATAGCTCCTCGCTCTTGATGAGTTCCTGCGATGATGAGAGTTCTATTCCGCTCATCGGGACTTAATTTTAAGTAGTCGAGGGCAATACGGTTAACCCTTTCATCCCTATCCTGAATCTCTGCAATACGTTTATTGCTATCTAGAATCTCGATCCCTTCTGCAATCTTGCCATCAGATAGTAAATCAACAGCTTGTTTTAAATCTTTAGTCTTCTGCTGTAAGGATTGATTGAGGTAAGCAGTAGCGATTCCAGCTTGCTGTAAGGATTTAAACGGATTACCTGCTGCCACTGAGCTTAACTGTCTGGTATCTCCCACCAATAAGACTCTGGCATTTTCCGACTTGGCTTTCTCGAGCAGTTCATAAGCATCCTTAGCTCCCAGTAATCCCGCTTCATCAACAATCCAAATCTGCTGATGTTGGCTTTCTTCCTTCAGAGATTGAGAAACCAGTTTTCTAGCAACGGTGGTAGTCTCAATGCTTATCTCTTCTGACAATACCTTAGCTGCTTTGGCTGAAGGAGCAAAGCCTTTCACTGTATAGCCTTCTCCTTCAGCAATCTGTTTAAATTCATTGAGGGCATAGGTTTTACCTACTCCTGCTTGACCAGACCATGCAATGAACCGATCTTGAGTCGTAGCAGCCAGAGAAACTGCTTTTTTCTGACCCTCAGTTAAACTTGACCCTAATAGAGACTCTTCAACTGCTGAGGGAGTAGTCAGAGCTTGAACCCGCTCTTGACCTTGTTTCACCAGCCGAATGGTGTTGATTTCTCTCAGCAAGGCAGTTTGAGTCGTTACCTTTCCATCTAAATGGATCAGTTCATTACTCTTGGAGATCGCCTCCTCTACTTCCTGGGGTTGATACTGACCCACCTCAGACAAAACAAACTGTTCAATCTCTTCCGGCTTAAAGGCTACCTTTCTCTCCCCCAGATGGGCGATCGCTTCAGAGACGGCTTGGTTAACATCCAGCTTGGTTGTGAAAGCAGGGGTGCAGGGGTGCTCTGGTGCAGAGGTGAGTCCCATTTTCTCCCCTGCTCCTCTGCTCCTCCGCTCCGGAGCAATCTTCACCGATCTGTTTAAGAACGTACCATTAGGTTGGGGATAGGATACATCCCCTAGTTCTTCACGCCAACAGTCTTGGAGTAACTCTCTGGGTATCGGTTTTCCTTTGGCTATACGGGTCTTGTACCAAGCTTTTTCCCTCTCCAACCAAACCGCTTCAGAAGGGATAGCGGTTTGGATTTGTTGTCTGCGCTTGGAGAAAGATTGTAATTGTTCGGAGCTAAACCCTTTGATTTCAAACTGTCCATTTCCTTTTTGCTCTATCTCGTACCCTAGCTGACCAACGGCGAGGGCTAATTCATTCTGATAGATCATCCCCAACAGCTTCTTATGGGCGTGAATATCTCGATTTCTCAAGCTATACCATTTGCCGTTCTTTAACTGGGTCATGTTGAGCAAGACGCAATGAGTATGTAATTGGGGGTCTAACTCTCGGCTGATGTCGTGCTGAAATTTAGCAATTACTAAATTTTCTGTATTGATTATCTGACGCTCATTACCTATTCTGACCCTGGTAGTGGCATAACGAGATTCTAAGACCTGTAAAGTTTTCTCTACTGCTGTAATTTGTGCTTTTTCTAAATCCTTTCTGCCTTCTACCAAAGCTAAAATGCTGACACTTTTGGGAGCAGAGAAAGTACAGTCTATCCCCCCACGCTCTTTATATTCATCACGAGTTGGTTTTTTGGTTCTGAAGCGCTCTCCATTGGGCAAACAACCAGATAACAGATTACTAAAATCATCTTTTTTGACTATTCCTTCCAAACCCAGTTTCTTCGCACCAGAGCCTGACCAACTCGAATTAATTTGAGCTTGTTGGAACGATTGATTATTTTCTTGCACATAATATAATTTCCCCTGCAAGGCGGAAATATTTTTAGTGGTTAGCATTGAAACATTGTCGTAGTTAATCTTAATACAAACTCGTCAATTCTCTCTTTATATTTCCTTAAGAATTGATTGACTTATTGAAATTATTGAGAATGGCAAATATTAAGAACTAGTAACATTAATCAAACCGAGTTCAAGTTATAGAGAATATAGGAAACAACCAGAAAACTCTTGCTTATTTTTGGGCGTACTGTGCGGTCTTAAATAAAAGAAATCTCTGGGGTAAGTATAGCAGATAAATCCTTGGTAACAGCAATTTTAATTCTTGAATAATGCCTACTAGATTGCTCAAATTTTCCTAAGTACAGAATCGAGTCAAAATGGTAAAAAATCACACAATTAGTGGGTCATATTTTCCCAACAATGTCCCAACGTGGGTCATTTTGCTATTAATGATTCTAGGGTTTTGCCCCTAATTTGCTGTTTTTAGTAACTATTTAAAAAGATTCTTAATAAGCTTGAACCAGTGACCCATAACTATTTTTTTACGGGTCATAATATTTTTGTTAAGGAGCATAATATTTAGCCAAAAAATACGCTATAGTTACACAAATAGCTACACACATTCATTCCTTTAACTAAAAATAAACCGTGCTTCCCTGACAGCTAAAGCCGTTGATCCTACCTATCAGCAACTAGCAGGTTACAAGCTAGGATGTTTATTTTGAGCCAACATTTTGTCAACGATTATTAATTGGAAACATTGAGCCGTGAACAAAGGTGAAGCGACACAAATGTTGCTACTGACATTAGACCCTGGTACAACAGATAGTAAAATCTGCTATCGAGTATCAGAGGGAGAGAATTTATCTTCCTTTAAGCTGCTATTGATGGATTCGGTGACTACAACAGTTTCCCGTGAATCTATCTCAGCCTATGAGGGAGATCGCATTACGACTCCTTTACCTGAATCCGAAGCCTGGATTAAGTATGACGAGGACTACTATGTCACTGGGTTTTTAGCCCAACGATTTGGCGCAGTAGTCGATAAGAAAGCTTTGAAATATGAGGGAGCTATTACTAAGGTACTGGCTACTGTGGGTGTGATTGCCACTAAAGAAGGTTTAGCCTCTAATTTAGACTTAGCACTGTCTATTGCCCTGCCTTATAGTGAATGGCAAGACCGTAACAAGATTCAGCAAGAACTAGAGACCGCTTTATCCCGTTTTTGGTTTCGAGGTCAAGAATTTTCGGTTAATTTGGAGTTTTTCAAGTGTTTTCCTGAAGGTGGAGGACTCATGTTAACTCGTGGCAAAAAACTCGGGTCGAGCTTCAATCAATCCAAAATTGTCTCTTTGATGTGGGGCTATCGGGATTTGTCAGTCATTACTTCTGACCGATGTGTGATTGATGGGCAAACTGCCAAACTCGGATTTTTAGAGATGTTGGAGCAGATCCAAAAGCTGACCTCTGGTTTAGAGTCGAAAGAATTACTCCATGCGGTTCATTCTGCTGGGGCGAAAATTACGACTAAAAACATTAAACATCTCGCCAAAAGTCAGAATCCCAAACGGAAAGTCGAAGAAGTCCTCGACATTGTTGAAGTCATCAAAAGAGTTCGTGGTGACTATTCCCGCATTGTCTTGAAATGGTTATTAATGGCTTTGCCTCAAGACAGTCACGAGATTGTGATTGGTGGAGGCACTGCCTATTATTTCCAACGAGAACTCAAAGACTTTTTAGGGCGAAATTACCACTCCACAAAAGTTTTCTGGTCTGCCGACCTGGAAAAAGATGTACAGATGGTTTTTAATTTAGACCCCCAAAAAGATAGCATTTGCGTTCGTTTAGCTGATGCTTATGGCTTGTTTCGCTATATGCAGCAACAAGTTTTTCCCTCTAGAAGTCCCATTTTAACTAGAAAGTCATGAAATCAAAGTCTTCCAAGTTGCTGATAGATATTCGCGCCAGATTAAAAGTACAAGAGGATAGTTTAGAAGCCTGGATTTCTAAATATCTCAATGATGAAGATGCTACTCCCTATGTCCGACATCGACTGATTCTCGATTCCTTAATTACTCACTTCGCCCCTTTGGTGTATGAGTATCAGGGAGCCACCCCAGAAGCAATCCGTCAAAGTTTAATTGATGCCAACCAAGCCTGGCAAGGGCATTTTCGCTATCTTCAGCAGAGATTAGGTATTAACTTGAATTCGGAGCTTCCTACTCCCCAGGAAGCAGAAAGGAACTATATCCTACCCGAATCTGAACCCTCCCTAACCCCTCTAACTGAAGAAGAAGAAGGGGACTATCCCACTGTTTTTTGAATAATCCCAGGAGAATTTAGCTAAAAATGGAAGAACCATCAACTTATAAGGCTCAACGTAGAACTATTTATTTGGGGGATATTCCTCTGGAAGTAGCGATGTTGCCCAATGGGGAATATTGTTTGAGTCAAACCCAGGTAGCTTCTGTCATTGATAAAAGTAGAGATTCTATGTTGTATTTTTCTCGCTCAAAGTACTTCAAAAGCCTATTTGACAAGGGTTTTGAATGTTGGAATTTAGGAGAAAAACTCTCGATTGAAGGAGCGAACAAACCCATTAATCCGATTCCGATTGATGTAGCTTGTCTTTACTGGCACAAGTGGGCAGCATCAGGAAACTCTAAAGCACAGAGATTAGTTTTAGCCCTACTGAAACATACTCTTTACGAACTAGCTGACGAAGCTTTTGAAGCTTATCGAACTACCAAAGCCAAAAATCAATCTCTCAAAGAAGATTTATCTTCTCAAGGGCTCAAACCTATTGGTTTTCTCGAACAGGAATACACGGATTTTCTGGAATTCCCGGCTCCAGAAACCGAAACCGAGAGAGAACTTAAGCTCAAAATTGAATTGGCTCGACTGGAACTGGAAAAGGAAAAAATTAAGCATCTCTCCCTTGACCAAACCTATGAACCCAGTGAGATTCGGAAATTAGGTACTTTCAGACCAGAGGTTTTAATTCACATTAAAGATAGGTTGAAACTCCATTCTTGGGAAGAAGCTGCTCAATTTATGGAGCAATTCAATTTTGGTCGAGAAAGTGGAAAATGGGTTTCAGTGAAGATTTCAGGGGAAATACTTGTTTTGCCTTGGTCTTCTCTACACGAATTACAGCGAATTTGTACCCAAATCAAAGCACAACAAAATTAATCACATTTTATTTTAAGGACTAATCTTATGAGTGAGCGCTACGAACAATTATTTGAAGGTAAGTCGACCGAATCAGCCGATAAGATTCTCTCTCTCTGTGGTTTTGAGGGTAAGGAGGAATATTTTGAACATGAGAGCGAAATCGTCCGAGAGTGTTTTCGCTATCTTGAGTCAGGAAAAAGTGATGCCCAGTGTGCTTACTTGCTTCGTTCCAGTCAACAAAAAGCTGAATTATCCGTTAATCAAGGCAATTTGACTGCACCCGAACTTCACCAATTGGTGGGAAGAACTTTATCAGAAGATGAAGTATCCCAGATTTTAGCTCTGGTCGAATTAGAGCCGAAAGAAGAATATACTTTTACTGAAGCTGATTCTTTCTTAGAAAGTCACCACTTGATTGAATCAGAATCAGACAATCCCTCAACGGCTTCTAATTCCACAGCCTCCGATTCCATTAGCCTGCTCGAGCTCAAACAATTGGCATCTCTTAAACTTAGTATCTCTCAACTGCTGCAAATCCTACCTTTATGTGGCTTAAAAGAGCAGGATTTTTATACCCAGAAGCAGGCTGAGATTTTCGTTTCCTGCTGCGATTTACTTGAGATGGGAAAATCGAAGGCGGAAATAGCCCAACATTTTGGCGTGGCTCATCATGCTGGCGATAACTACATAAAACAGGTATTTGACAGTATTGCCCATTTATCTGAGCTTCAGCAGCAAAAAATTCTCGAAATTATTGCCAACAAGATAGTCCATCAACGTACCCAGGTGGAAAAAACTTTTGACCACCTTACCTATACTGGACTTACTCAAGCCTTCGGTAGTGGCGAGTTACAAACCTTAATCGATCGGAAGATAGAGCAGAACCTGGGAAACGAAATCAGCCTTCAGGCTCTGGTCGAAACCTGGACAGAACAACAATCAGTATTGCTCCCTCCAGAGTCGAACAACATTTTACCCAGTTCTTAGATCAATTAATTTCAGTTCGCCTCTACCCGATTCTCCAACAGGAAGAACGAGTTTTACAACTCCTCAAGAGTCAGGAAGATTTTGAGCAAAAAAAACGGGAAAATCTCGGGCAATTTCAACAGACCTTTCGTAATTATTCTCGTTTGGGCTGGTTTTGGGCCCTCGCTTTTCTCTTGGCTATCTGTTTAGGGATGTTTTGGGGAGTCAATGAGGTTGCTGATGGCGTTGTTTGTTATCGCACTAATCCTGTTTGTTCTTGGTTGAGAATTAAAGAGCCCAAAAAAATCATTTAGCTTGACCCACCAATACTTCTGACGACTGACATCACGACTTCTGACTGACCCGCAGCGGCACTAGCTCTAATACTTAATACGTATTACTGAATTGGGCTCTTTCTCCCTCCATTTTTGGAGAATGAGATCGCACTTGGATAAATCAGGCTCGGCTACAATACAACAGCAATACAATTCTACGGCTTTTTCTAGGAGTTTTAGGTCGAATAAGTAAGAAAAGACTACGGTTTCATTGGCTTCTGTGGTTTCACGAATACATTCTGACAATGTTTTTACTAACCAATCTACACTAATATCATCGTACTCAGAACCAAAACTCAGCTCTGATTTGGCTTTAATCGAAGGAATCAAAGACTTATTATTTTTCGGGGGAAAATTAATCCCTAAAGCAATTTTCGAGGGGAGTCTCTCCAAAAATTTATCAGAATTTGGTGACCCACAAAATAGTTGATGATGTTCTCCTAACTGCCACCAACTATTCCTAACTGCCTTTGACCCTGGATAAACTTTTAAAATTTCTTGCTGAGGTTGAATTATGTTTTTCGGGGTCAAAGACGTTTGAGAGCTATTACTATTTTTTCTTTTCCTACTTTCAGGCTCTTTTACCAATTGATTGGCTCCTCTCAAATCGGCCTCATCTACTGGAACTTTTTCAACAGTCAACGATTGCGTAGTTTTACTGATTTGTTTTTGAGGAGATTTATACTTAGCTTTAATCCCTTTGGCGGTTTTTTTGTCAATTGTTTCCCCTTGTTTGGCTCTATCGAGTGCTTCAGTTACCGCCGCTTCAGGAACAGAGGCAGATGCCAGCTCATATAACGCACTAGGCAAAATCTCTAAATCTTGCACTGTGGAAGATTCAAATCTATTGGCCACGCTCATAAAACGTGATGCTGAAGTATAGCTCCAGCTAAATTCTGCATCAAGCCAATTATAAAAATTGCCATGACCTAATTTACTTTTCACCTCAATTAAATAAGTGCCAATCTCAATAATATCTTCTGAAGTTCTTCTCACTAATCTTTTAATTTCTTGAGTTTTTTCCTGGATAAAAAACGATAAATTTTCATCTAGAGAAGAATAGTCAAATGATTTTTTCGGTCGGGGGGCTAAATGACCAGAAACCTTATTAGCCGTTATAGGTTGAGGGAAAAATGGCTCTATATATTTGGGTCTGAGGGATTCTAAATCTTTGGCTCTTAATGGTTTTTCAGCAGTTTTAACTACGTTACTATATTGATTGGCTAATCTTGATAAATCTTTGGCATCCAAGTGGGCGGAAAAAGCACATATTTCTAACTGTTGATTCTCGGAAATTATCTTAATTCCCCATTCTGCTAACTTCAGGTTATTTATACTCAAACTATCTTTTTGCCGCTCATATTCTTCGATTTTTTCCAAAAGACCCTCTTTTTTGTAAGTCCTGGGAATTATACAATCGACAAAACATAAAACAATATTGGAAATAGATTTAATTTGTTGGGTAGCTTCTTCATAATTAGAAGCAAAAACGACATTTTCCCTAGGGACTCCTATTTGAGCCCTAAATCTCTCTTGATAGGTCTTATTGGGAGCAATTAGATCGTCAACTACTAGATATTTCGGACTCCTCTTTTCTAAAACTGGCATTGTGTTTTATTTAAACTATTTTCAGCAATGGAAGAATAGACTTCTTGCAGAAGTCAGCTTATAGGTAAAAGGTAAAAGGTAAAAGGTTTCGTGTTTGTAAGAGGTAAGAGTTTATGGGGTAGATTTTGGCTAAATAAGGGGTCTTTATAGAGGATAAACAAGATATAAAAAGCCTACAGGGTTATATTATTTAATTTAGCTTTTATAACCGTTTTTTTTCTTTAATTTAAGACTTTCTATACCTCTTACCTCTTACCTCTTACCTCTTACCTCAACAGGACCTTGGTTTATGGGACTTATGCAAGAGTTCTTATGATTATACCTTTAGGACAAGAAGCTCAACGTTTTTTTGGGAGAGAAACTATAAATTTACTACCTTCTCCGACTCGACTTTCCAATCTTATTTGTCCTTGTTGTAAATTTAAAAGTTCCTGAACTAAAAATAATCCTATTCCCTGTCCTTGAGCCGCAGATTTTCCTGAAACCCCTAGTTTAAAAATTTTATTCCTGAAAGCTTTGGGAATTCCTGACCCATTATCTTCTACAGTAATTTCCATCCCCTGCTTGCTTTTTTTTGTCTCAACTATCACAGTTGGATTGTAGTTTGAAGCTGTGTCAGATTTAGCCGACAAGGTATCAAAAGCGTTCTCCAATAAATTTTTCAGGATTATTTCTAGACTGAATCTGTCTAACTTAATCCTTGAGAGGTGAGGGTCGTAGATTTGTTTGACCTCAATTTTAATTTCATATTCCTCTTGTAAATCCATCGTAACTTCTTCAACCAATTCTCGAACAAAATCATTAACCATCGTTATTTCTGGGGCTCTTTTTGACCAGAAGTTGGTAAGTTTTATGTAATATTTAGTGCGTTTTCTCTGGCGGGATATTTTTTGGAGCTTGAGCCAAATTTGTCGAGTTTGTTCTTGAATTTCAGTGAGGTTTTTCTTGAGTTCATCCAGGTATCGATGTAACTTATCTCTGGTCAGATAATCATCACTGAGATCGTAACTCTTTGGTTCTGATTCTGGGAACTGGTAACAGAAATTATCCCAGATTAAATCAACCAAGCTTTGGGCATCCTCTGTTTTGACTTCAATCTCTTCTGTGTTCATCTGTATAGCGTAAGTTGAATTGCCTATCTCGTGACCTAGATGACCAGTTAATAACTCTAACTGGGAGAGATTATTTTTCTCCCTCTGGATTTGTACTTCATAATTGACGGAATTGAAAGTTAACCAGACCCCCAAGACTGCGGGGACAATGGGAATCCACCAGCCAACAG
Organism: Xenococcaceae cyanobacterium MO_234.B1; assembly: GCA_030064915.1. GTDB lineage: Bacteria > Cyanobacteriota > Cyanobacteriia > Cyanobacteriales > Xenococcaceae > JASJCP01. The sequence continues at coordinate 3,229 of JASJEK010000005.1, read as the reverse complement.
CTTGAAAAGCTACTAGACTAGCTACTAGCAATAAGCCGGTGAGAATCAAGCTAAATACGCTAGAGATTAAGTATAGTTGCTTGATTCTCAGGGTCGAAAACTTTAAGATTATCAAAGTCATGGAAAAGATTCCTAGTGCCAGTAGAAGATAGCCCATTCCCCAAGGGGCTACTCTGAGTAAAGGTCTCTCATCTAGTGCTGCGCTAATAATGGAACTGGCTATCTGGGCCACCACATTGACTCCATAAGTCCAAGGTTGTACTCGATCCCATTTAGCGGTAGGAAGATAGTGAAGATCAGCGGTCGAAGAAGAAACATTCCCGAGTAAAACAATTTTGTCGTAAAAGGCATCAGTCGGAACTTTTCCTGTCAATAGCTCTGATACGGAATATTGAAGGAATTGATCAGAACCTTTACGCCAGTTGACCAGAAAATCCCTACCTACTTTATTGTTAATGTAGCCTCCATCCCAATTTTTTACATCTTGTAAGACAATTTTTTGGTCTTCTTTGAAAAAAGCCAGTGAAGATTCCCCAACCTTCTCGTGGTTCCAACCTTCATGGGCTAAATATAAATAGCCTAATGCCATCCCAATATAAGAAGAATCCCTAGAGGTGTTGATAAAGGAGCGGCGAAGGACATTGTCTGGGTCAGTTATCAGATCCGATGCGGCCGTCTGTTTTTGTTCAACAAGAATTGGGTTAGGATTGATGATGGGTTCTCTGACCTTTTCAATTCCTATGAGATTGGGAGTGGAACGGAAAATATCTTGAAGCCTATTGTAAGCCATGTTATTTTGTTCCTTCGATAACGATCTAGAAGGAACAGGAATATCTCGGTAAATGTCTAAGCCAATAAACCGTGGTTGCTGTTCTTTAATTTTGTCGAGGACAAGGGAGAGAGTCAGATCGCTCATGGTCGCCGAGGAGGTTCGTTGTAGGTCTTTCTCGTCCCAAACTACCAGCACGATTCTTTCATCTCTTGGCTCAGTCGGACTCAAATAAAACAATAAGTCGTAGCTATACCATTCCATCCATTGCCAAAATCCGAGAAGTCTTAGACTTACTATGGGAAACACAACTATTAGTAAAATTGAGCGAATTAGGCTCTTATTTAAGTATTTTGTCACTATTTTGGGGCGAATTAAGGGGGTGAAAGGTGTGGGAGGGGTGAGCGAAATTTACGGTGGCAAAAATTAATTTTCGCATTTTAAAGTAATAAGTTTGACCTTTCCTAGCAATTACTCCTAACTCATTACTCCTAACTCATTACTCATTACTCATTACTCATTACTCATTACTCATTACTCATTACTCATTACTTATTACTTTCCCATGGGGAAATTTACTTTTTTTCCCGATAAATTTCCCTCATCCGAGAACCACTACCCACAGTTCTTGTTTGGTCAGCTTCTTCGCTATCAGAGTGAGGATTATAGTATCTGACAAAGTTATGAGCTTTGGCTACCGTGATAATGGAAAACAACAGCAGAAAACTCGATAAAACCAGTAATTTTGGTGATAGATTTAATTTAATTAATGGCATGATAGTAATAGTCGCCTATGAGAAGGTTCTTTGGAATTCATGAGAAGGGCTCCAATGAGCGTCTAACTTTTCCTTAGGGGTGGAAGCAGTAAGTACAATTCTTGATTTATATCATACTACATAACTACTCCTTTTTTGGGTGACAAAACCGAATTTTCCGCAAGAGATATTCTGAAACAGTAATAGTGGAAGTAGTTGGGGCTAAATTGCTAAATTACGGCGATATCCCACCAAGACTGTGACTTAAACCCAAAATTGCCGAAATTTAAAGCTAAAGTGCCCCAATGGGCTCTGAAAGCTTTATTGTAAGGAAGCAAAAGCCAGATTAAATTGGGGAATCAAATTCCAGAGATTCACGAATATCTCCTTAGCCTATGTCTGTAAAGACATTAATTGATGAAACATTCACTTCGACGAAGGAAGCTCCGTCGTGAAAAGGCGGAGTCTCTTCGACTGCACCGTAATATTCTTTACCTTACTAAAGAAGAAGATGTCGGGTGGCACATAAGTTGAAAATAGACGTAGAAGTATGATTTGACTAGGCTCGAATGCCGACTTGCTTGTCGGCATTCGAGTAAAGCTTTAAAGTGACCATTCGCTCACTCGCTCACTCAAGCGAAGCGATTTGACCATAGCCCCTTTGGGGCAATTTATTACTTTTGAATTTTGTGACTTAGTAGATGAAAATGAGCTTCTTTAGTTGTATGATGATTAGAAGGTTTAAGTTTTGCTGGCTTCAGGTCAATGCCCCGAAACCAGGAATATTTACTCCTTCGAGCGGTCTAAAAAATCGCCCAAAAAGCGCAGAACGCCACAGGGGAGCAAACTTTGTGACGTTCTTTAAAAGAAACCCCGCATTAAAGGAGGTAAGGTTATGAAATTCTAGAACTCAAGCAAGCTGAGAAAAAATCAGCAGAAAACCCTAGTTGAACTTATTGTAATAGTTCAACGCTCCGTCACGCAAGCGAAATACGGAAAGTTTTGGCTGGCAATTTTCAAAAAGCTTGTCTGGCCAAGGTTTGAGCCATTGGCTACAATCCCCAAGGCACGATAAAACTAGCTAGCTCAAAAAAATAAGTAGCCCAAAATAATTATTTAGTTTGGGATATTAGGAACAGGTGGCTACTCTCTTTTGGGCTTAATACTCAGAACAGAGCAAAAATCTGGCGATGAGGGAGGATAAGACCCCCGTACAACAACTGAGCGATAAACGATTTGGATACCACCCCAAATCACCCTCCAGAGGATATAACCAAACCTCTAGATTATTTAAAAACAATACTATTTTATCGCTTAGTTAGACTTTCTGAATGCAGCAATTAAGCAATTCAGGACTCCCTAATAGTTAAATTCTCACTCCTGTAGGTCTTATCTTGAGAACTCTTGCCATTCGTTCAGTACCCCTTAGTTGGTTTAGCTTATAGGTAAGAGGTAAGAGCTTATGTGGTAAGAGGTAGTTTTTATATTAGTTATCGGATTGACCCTAAAATCAATGAGGACATAACCTTTTACCTTTTACCTTTTACCTTACCCAACCAAGGTTTATGAAACTTATCGGTGGAGGTCTTTTCCACTCGCCAGAAGTAATAAAAATTAACTTTTGGAGCAGAAAAATGGCTTGGAAACGCTTAACCCGTGGAGATTGCCCCGTTTGTAATGGAGAAAGAAAAGATTGTCGCCAAAA
>JASJEK010000162.1 GCA_030064915.1 Xenococcaceae cyanobacterium MO_234.B1 | reverse complement strand
TCTTTTAATGGCATGGCAAGAAGGATGTAAAGCGGTTTACTATATCCGTACTGTACAGAAGGATGATTTTAAGGAATCTAGTGATGGTTGTGTAGCTTGCGCTAATTGATTTGATTAAATACAATCGCTATATTTTTCATTCATGGCAATGTCATAATTAACATCTTTTAATTTTTAATACATTGCCTTTTTTATTTCTAGGCTGACAACTTTTAAGTTATCATTCCCCCTCTGTTCAAACTAAACCGTCTAGTATGTCAGGGGTCAGCAGCAACTACTTTTGACTGCACCCAATCCAAACTCATATCTATTGAGTTAACTCAATCGCTCAATCAGAAGATCGCCGACTCTTAGGGCATTGGCAATAATCGTCAGCACAGGACTTACAGCAGCACTAGAGGGAAAAAAACTGCCATCTACCACATAGAGATTATCAAGATCGTGAGTGCGACAATTAAGGTCGAGTACTGAAGACTTGGGATTTGACCCAAAGCAACAAGTTCCACATTGATGCGCTACTACTGAAATGGGACTACTACCATAAGGATGAATACCGCGAGACTGTTTGTCTGTAGCTTTGAGGACTTCTTGCCAACGATACAACAGGCGATCATGTGCTTCTAAGTTGTTGGGAGTATAGTTTAGATATAGTTTCTCCCCTTTAACAGTTACTCGATTGTTGGGATCAGGTAAATCTTCCGTTTGTAACCACCAGCCGAGTGAACGTTTGGCTAACTGCTTCAAGCTGAATCCTGGCATTAGTTTAGCTGCAACCGATAAAATAGGCGGGGACTCGGAAAAAATTACGTCTTGGAGGATTCCCCCGGAATCTTGAATATGACCCATTGGATAGGAAAAATCTGCATCACCCCAATAAAAATCATTGATATAAAGAGTGGGTTGAAATAATCCAGAATTAGGCTGAGGAGATTTCTGTAAAATTACTGTCATCAGATGTTTCATCAGATTACGTCCCACTAAATCGGAACTGTTAGCAAGTCCTTGGGGATGTTTTTCATTAGCCGATCGCAATAGCAAGGCAGCAGAATTAATCGCACCACAAGCAAGTACGACAATATGACCTATAAATAGATAAGATTGCCCTTTAATCTGGGCTTCAACAGCTTTAACTTCTCTTCCCGAAGGATTAGTATGTAAAGCTACCACTTTAGCCGATGTTTTTAAAGTAATATCATGCCCAGCCCTGATTGCAGGACTGACTCCTGTATCTTCTGCGTCAGTCCGTCCTTCATCACCAATACCAATAGGAAGATAGGCTGGATGTAATCCGTATTGGGATATGCGATCGCTAATTTCCTGTATTTGAGGTATGCGCTCGACTGGTGATAAGGGATAATCTTCGCTTCTTGGGGGTTCTGTAGGATCGTCACCTGCTTTACCATGAGCGCGATACAGCTTTTCTGCTTTGCTGTAGTAAGGTTCAAAATCTTGATACTTCAAGCCCCATTCGGGAGAAATTCCTTCTTGATGCGGTACCCGCTCAAAATCCTGCTCTCTAAGGCGCAATAATGCCCCACTATAGATTTTGGTATTACCACCCACACAATAACTGGTTTGGGGAGAAAAGGGTTCGCCCTCGCGATCATACCATTGTTCTGGGGCATGATAATCTTCTTTCTTAAATACTTCTACTTCAATTAATTCCGAACTTTCTTTCTCGGTAAACTCTCCCCGTTCCAAAACCAGGATTTTTTTGCCAGCTTCTGCTAGTTTGCGAGCGATCGTGCCTCCCCCCGCACCAGTGCCAACAATAATTACATCGTAGAATCGATCGTCGATAATCATGATTAGTCAATAGTTAATAGTTAGTAGTTAGTAGTTAGTAGACGTGAGCTTAAATAGAGTAGGCATTAAACGCTCTTGAAAAACTCATTATTCATTACTTCTGCCTAAAGATATTAGTGCGTAACATCAGTTATTTAGTAGTTCAAGTTATTTTCTTTTCCATTAGTAGATCGCCATCATCGAGATGACCAATGTAGACAAAACCAGCTTTTTGATACAGTTTTCTAGCCGTTTTATTACTCGGTTTGTGCATAGTATGAATACGCTTCGCACCTAACTGTTTAATTTCTTCAATGACAAGATTTAAAGCTTTTGTCCCATAGCCTTGACCTTGAAAATTTTTATCAATCATGAATCTAAATATCCAATATAATTCTGGATCGGGAGGATCAACCTCCACACAAAAAGCCAAAAAACCAATCACTTTTTGCTCTTTATAAACTGCTACTTGATTATTGCCATACATAGATAAGAACGAACAAAATAATCCAAATAACATCAACAAAATGCCAAAATAAAGAGGTTGCCTCAACACCGAATTGTCCGTTTTCATAATTATCAGAAAGAAAAGAACGAATTAGCATAATTCCTTGAAGTAATATCCCAGTAAAAACGTGCAAACCGTGAAAGCCAGTTAGCAGGTAGAATGTTCCGCCAAAAACACCTGAAGAAAACCCAAATTTTAAACTTTGCCACTCTACTGCTTGTCCGTAAAGAAAGTAGCTACCCATTGCCATAGTTAGCAGCCAAAAGAAGCGAAACCCCCAGAGATTTTTGTCATGAAGATAACGTTCAGCAATGTAGATAACAAAACTACTGGAAACCAAGATAACGGTATTAATAGCAGGTTCTCTAACTTCTAGTCCTTCTACACCAGGAGGAAGCCAGTCAGAAGTTGTGGTTTTATAAACAATAAAGCCAGCAAAAAAACTGAGGAAAATAACACTTTCTGAAAGCAAAAAGATAACAAAGCCGAACATACTATTGCCCGCTTCATCATGCTCGTTTTCCTGTGCTGTTGCCTGCTTAGATTGCTCTAATTGTTCTTGGTCTAGAGCGCGATCAATACTGGTCATAAGTAAGTTTGTTTGTATATTTTGTTGTTTGTTGTTTGTTGTTTGTCCTTAGTTTTAACTATTAGCAACCAAGAACAAGTGACTAATGACTAACCCATATTTTCGGTCAATGGTTCTGATTTACCATAGCCATAGGGTTCTGCTATCACGATGGGAAGTTCTTCAAAGTTCTCTACATCAGGAGGAGAAGATAACAGCCATTCTAAACCAATTGCTCGCCAGGGATTATCTCCCGCTTTCTTTCCAGCAATCCAAGAACTAACCATATTAATTAGAAAAGGTACAGTGGACATTCCTAATAAAAACGCACCGATACTAGCTAGCACATTCCAAAAAGCAAATTCTGGATCGTAGGAAGCAACCCGTCTAGGCATTCCCATCAAGCCTAAAGGATGCATCGGAAGGAAATTTAGGGTAGTACCGATAAAGGTTAGCCAGAAGTGAAGCTTGCCTAGTCCTTCGTAGTACATTTTTCCTGTCATCTTGGGAAACCAGTGATAGATTCCCCCATATAAGCCAAAGACAATCGCACCATAAATAACATAGTGAAAGTGTCCAACTACAAAGTAGGTATTGTTGACATGAATATCAATGGGAACGGAAGAGAGCATAATTCCCGTAATGCCAGAAAAGACAAAATTAATTAGACCTCCCAAAGCAAATAGCATGGGCGTATCCAGACGGATTTTACCGCCCCAAATCGTTCCTACCCAAGCAAAAACTTTAATTCCTGTGGGTACGGAAATCAGCATGGTAGAAAACATAAATAACATCCGCATCCAACCAGGCGTGCCACTAGCGAACATATGATGTACCCAAACAACGGCACTTAATCCTGTAATAATTAGGGAAGAAACGGCTACTACTTTATAGCCAAATAGGGGTTTACGGGCATAGACAGGAAATACTTCCGAGAAAATGCCAAATACAGGCAAAATCATCACATAAACTGCTGGATGAGAGTAAAACCAGAAAAAATGCTGGAATAAGACTGGATTACCGCCTTGAGAAGGATCGAAGAAGGTCGTACCAAAACTTAAGTCGCACAGCAGCATAACTGCACCGGCAGTTAGAGCAGGTAGTCCAAATAGTTGAATGATTTGGGCGGCTAAAACTGTCCAAACAAAGACTGGCATTTTGAACCAGCTCATTCCAGGACAACGCATCCGTAAGATAGTAGTTACGATATTGACTGCTCCCATAATCGAGGAAACGCCAGAAATAGTTACTGCTAACAACCAGATAAATTCACCATTAAGCCATTGTCCAGTAGGGTTTTGCACGCTGACAGGGGGATAAGACCACCAACCAGCTTGTGCTGGACCTCCAGGGACAAGGAAACTGAGAATAAACATGATTCCAAACACGGGAACCATCCAAAATGCTACTGCGTTAAGACGAGGAAAAGCCATATCTCGCGCCCCAATCATTATGGGAACTAGATAATTAGCAAATCCAGCCAATACGGGAAACATCCAACCAAACAGCATGATCGTGCCGTGCATGGTAAATAGAGCATTATACACCGTGCGATCGACTAAATCTGGTTCGGGGGTAATTAATTCGCCTCGCATAATCATGGCGAAAATACCAGCGACTAGGTAAAAGAAAAAGGCTGTAACTATATATTGGATGCCAATTACTTTATGATCGGTACTGAAGCTAAAATAGCGTCGCCAACTAAGAAGTTCTTCATGGCTATCTGCCTCAATTGGTAGTTTTTTTGGTGCAATTTGAGTCATTATTTTGGGGATTAGGGATTGGTCATTGGTTATTTATCGATCGATAAAGAGTGAAAACAAAGGACAATTTTACGGATGATAATTAACTATTGGTGGAGAAGCAGGGACAATAGTTGCCCAACCTGCTTTGGCTGATTTTTGTTCTCTTGCGGCATATTCACTAGCAGCTTGATTGAAGGCAGGAGAGGGGCTTTTTTGCCTTGCTTCAGCTAGCCACTGTTCGTAATCTGCCATCGATTCCACTACCACATCTGCTTGCATAGCAGCAAAATACGTACCGCTATATTGAGAATCCCGCAGACGATATTTACCAGTGCGAATAGGGGTAAATTCAAAGTCGATGTTTTGTTGGGGAATAATATCTTGCTTGACTCTGAAAGCAGGAATATAAAAGCCGTGGATTACATCGGGCGATCGCATAACTAAATGAGCGCGTCGGTCTACTGGTAAGTGTAGTTCGGTGCTAGTAATATTTTTCTCTGGATAACGAAATACCCAAGCCCATTGTTTGGCTTCTACTTCGATGTTGGTCATGGGTTGGACACTTTCATCGATCGGTTCGGCTAAAGCCGGAGCGATCGATGAAGCCATAGGCATATGTGCCATTTCCATTGGTCCTCTGATGGACATCTCTATATAGGTTTGATAGCTATATACTGCAATCCACAATACCAACAAGAAAGGAATTGCCGTCCAGACGACCTCTAAGGTTACATTGCCTTCAATGTGAGGACCATCGCTGAGATCGTATCTACCTGCGCGATGGAAGAGTACAGAATAAGTTACCGTCCCCGCAACTCCTAGAAGGATAAATGTTCCCAAAGTGACTAAAAAGCTAAATAAGTTATCTATTAACTGAGATTCAACAGAGGCTTGAGGAGGCAGCCAAGAGTAGGACAACTGCCCGACCCAGATACTTATTGCCCCCAACGTTAGAGCTATTGCGACCAAAGTTAAGATGGTTTTAAACTTCACATCTGCACCTCATCTTAGTAACATATTGGGATTCCGTCCAATGCGTAACAGATGCCCAGCCGTATTGTGAACGCCAAACTCCGCCGCTAATTGCGCCCCCAAAGTGCCATGCAGGTACATTAAAAACATAATTATCAGTCCTGCTAGTAAATATCGCCACTGTACTTGTCTGCTGGTGTCATTACGCCAAACGTAGCGTTGAAAGCCGCGCCATACAGTCATGGCTACTATTAGTGCCAGCAGTAAAACTCCTCCTACTCCGTGCCAGACCATCGTGTCCATCGCTCCCAAACCCCAGGCACTCTCGATCTCTGGTGGTGAATCTACTAGGAGCATTTCATAAAACCCTGCCCCTACGGTGAAAAAGGTAATAATTGCCGCAGCTACCATGTTGTACCAGCCCACATCAAAGAAGTTGGAACGAGTGGCGGGAATTGCTAGATACTTGAAAATGGGTTTTTCAAAAGGGAATAAAACCCCGACGATATCAAAAGCAACGCCGATAATAAATAGTCCCAGAGTTAAATGCACTAAATTGGGATGAATCGGGATCGGGTAGGGAAGTCCATTAACACCTAAATTTAATTGCTCAATCGCCTCACTGTACATTACAATATCCCCTCCTTGGCTGCTTCGACAACTGGTACTGCGTGTAGCCCATAGACCCATACCAATTCATCGCCTAGATATATTTGGAAGAATACTAGACAGGTCAGCAATAATCCCAATCCTAGATAGGGAAGAGGCAGTTTTTTCGGGTTAGATAACCGAATCACATAACGCCAACCTGTAATGGCTGCGATAATCCCTGACAGTGACCAACCAATCAAGGTGTGAAGATTTAGCACCGGTTCGACAGCATCATAAGCGATCGCTAATCCCGCTTCTATTTGTCCGAAGATAATGGCAATAAAAATGGCAATGGTAGCAATAAACATATTCCACCAACTCACCTCGTACAGTTTGTAGTTACGGGTAAGATAACCAATCACATCGCATAAAAAAGCAAATAAAACCATCGCAATCACAAAGTGAACGACGATGGGATGGATTGTGTCGGGATATGGTAAGTTATGCTCGTTAAGCGGTGGAAGAAGATTATCAAACATTATGTTCTCTAATAAATATCACCTGAACACTCAAAAAAAAATAGCTGCAATTTTTGATATCAAATGCAGTTATTTGTTCTTCAGTTTGATGATATTAATTTAGTTATTTTTAGTCTGTATCATAATTCACATTTATCAGCCATTCAAATGAAGCATGGAAAAAATATGAAATACATCTCAGTGGCAGGGTTTCCCTGGCCATGCCGCTTCATGTCCAGCTCTCAATCCTTTAGCAGCATCCGCTTTTGCTGTAGTCTGGGTTTAACCCTTGCTCACTAGCATCTAATAGACTTTATCGGAAATAACTAAAAAATTCGGCTAAGTTCCTTGAGGTACAAGGCTTTTGGCTTTTTTTGATCTCAAACTCTCAAAAGCCTTTACTAGTAAGGCTTTCACCTCACTTTCTCCATTAATTCCGATAAAGTCTAATAAATGGCATCCCCATGTATCTTCATCCCGATGGTCAGCCCCTGCCAGTAGATAGCAATAAGTGGAAAAAGCATCTATTCCAGCTAGAACTGGGAGTCGCGACTGGAAGATTTCGTCTTTCAATCCCACTTTAATTCCTGATAAGTCTTGGGATTTATTGATTTTTTTGGCTTCCGACACCACCGACTGCACTCGATTATGCACTGTGGCCACGTTAATGGGATAGTCGAATAAGTCCCTCAGAAATTCTACAACTCCTCGATATGAACTATGACAAATGAAGATTAATGCCAATATTACCTGAAATATCCACTTTTTCGTCACTCTTAGCCAATATAAGATGTCTGATTCATCTTTTGGCTGATTAAATCCTTTTTCTAATGCTTGATTCCCTTTCTGCTGCTGCTGGTACAGAAAGAGCGCGACTCACTCCTTCTCTATTAGCGCGCTGCCTTCGGCAGATCCCTGATACTGTTGGCGAATGTAATACAAAAAAATTATATTAAGTATTACTAATCACCAGAATAAAGATTTATCGTTATTGTAGTACTATTAATTTCACTGAAGATTACTTTGTGAGTGCGTTGGCTGGTTGACTAACAAAACGCCTGAAAGCCCGATAAAACTGTTGTTAGCGTTGGCGAATAGAATTCGCGCCTCAATAAACGCGCGTCTGCCTACGCAGACTTGATATATCAAGGTATCTAGTAATCCACTTAGGCGGATTTTCCTTGTTTAGCTGAGGACACGGGTTTTGAGGTTGACTTCATACCATAAGATGTCCGTGGGATTTAAACCGCCAAGCTAAAAAGATTTGTGTTTTGACTTTAGCCCCGAACAGGCTGGTCAAGAAATATCTCTAATAACCAATATATTCAGGATTTTCTTGTAGAGAAGTAGTATAAGGATTAATAAGATCGCGAGTTCTAATCGGAGTACCACTTCCCGCTTGAGTTTGCATCTTATCGCGATAAAGCATATGGACTGATTTACCGTCTAAAGTAATTTGCTTTTCTGGAAACCGATTAAACCCCAGAATAGTATTTAACTGACTAAAAATTCTATCGTTTTGAAAAAAATCACCTGAACGGTCAAAAAAAGCTTTTTCAAAAACCTCAGCAGTGGTCAAGGGTTGCATCTTATCTTTTTTTTGTGATGCTGTTTCTGCTTGAGCTTGCACAGTAAATAAACTACTGATAGCAGTTATTAACAAGATTGAACCTAATTTAGTAAACTTAATAGACATTGCCTGATTTTTAAAACTTCTGCTTAATCCTAACTGAAGATTTAGGGAACGGACAGGATCTAGATGATTGTTTCTTAACCTCAATTACTTATGAGTAATAAAACTATTACAACATCTTCTTTACAGACTGCTAGCTACGATGATTTGCGTCAAACATTGTTAGAATTGTTAGTTAAATATGCTTATAAAGAAGGTGATTTTACTCTCTCATCAGGGGCGCGTAGTACCTATTATATCAACGGAAAACAAGTAACCCTAAGAGCAGAAGGAGCTTTAGTCATAGGTCGTTTGATTTGGCAAATGTTACCAGAAAACACCGAAGCTGTAGCTGGTTTAACTTTAGGTGCAGACCCTATTGTATCGGCAGTGAGTATCATCTCAGCCTTAGAAAATAAACCAATTCCTGCTCTTATTATCCGCAAGAAGTCCAAAGGACATGGGACAAAAGCCTATATTGAAGGTCCTAGTTTAAATCCCTCTGCTAAAGTAGTGGTATTAGAAGATGTGGTTACTACTGGAAAGTCGGCTCTTTTAGCAGTAGAAAGACTGCAAGCTGCTGGTTATCAAGTAGCAGAGATTATCGCCTTGGTTGATAGACAACAAGGGGGTAGGGAACTCTATCAATCTCAAGGACTGAAGTTTCAAGCCATTTTTGACATCACACAATTGCAACGACACGCAACTTAAACTAACTTCATTTTTTGTCACATTTTCGGCTCAAGCAATCAGTTAAGCTATAACTGTCATGATATTGTTTATAAATTATATGAATAGCATTGATTTCAGACGTTTTAACCAGATTAATTGGTCAGCAATAGTTCTCTTTGCTTTAGGTTTTTGGCTTAGTGCTAGCCTTTTATTGGACTGCGTAGTTATTCCTGGATTACTAACTAGTGGCATGATGAATCAAGAAGGATTCCCTAGTGCTGGATATGTAATCTTTGGTACCTTTAACCATGTTGAGTTAATCTGCTCCGCCTTGGTATTAAGTGGTTGCTTAGTGTTGAATTATCAAAGAAAAGCGACTCTTAGTAACTTAAACAAATATGTTTTTGCTGCTATTTCCCTAGTTGCGATCGCATTAGTTTATACCTATTTTTTCACTCCCCAAATGACGGGTTTAGGATTAGCTCTTAATAACTTCAGTAACCCAGAAACTAGTGCTAATTCTATGGGTATGATGCACGTTGCTTATTGGGGATTAGAAATAATCAAAATAGTAGTCGCTACCAGTTTACTCAGCAAGTTTTACCGTAATTCTTGCAGCTTAGTATAAAGAAAGCTCACAATTTTTCTCAACTAACTCAACTAAATTGTTGGTCTATTTAATTTTTGCAAGCCTTTCCAATTAGGAAGGGCTATTTTTTTAGATCAGTTTTTTTTAGATCAGTGTAGTTTAAAAAATATACTTTACAAAGTAGTTAAAAACTTTTGAACCAAGACCCTCTTTATTAAAGAAAAAATATAGATATTGAGAATTCTCTAGCATCAACACATCTCAAAAATGGCTCATTAATCCTCTATGATTTAACTTCAACCTATGTAGAAGGAACAGAATGTTCTTTAGCAGCTTATGGAGAGGGTCGAGATAAAAAGAAAGGAAAACTTCAAATAGTTTTTGGCATTTTATCTTGCGAGTGAGAAGACCCCCAATTTATTGGGGGATGAGAGCGAGCGCAAGGTTGACAAATTCGACCAAGTTGTCTTCATAAGTACCTAAACAAAATTAATTGTGCATTAACTTATTGCTATGTCAGGCTTAGAGGCTGAAATTATATACAAATAATTTTGTGCACCTACTTATACAAAGGACTTCATTTGTTGTAAGATAGCTCCAACACTGAATAATTCATGTGTCCATTTGGTTGGTCTGTTCGTCCCTCGGAAAACCACTGTCATGTAGCAACAGAGGGAATGCACCAAGTCAACTAAATAGCTAAGATATGGGGTTTCAACCATTAATC
>JASJEK010000026.1 GCA_030064915.1 Xenococcaceae cyanobacterium MO_234.B1 | reverse complement strand
GTTTGTTATGTTAATAGCACTTCCTTAACCCAACTAAAGATGTTTAACTATTAACCATAGAGCTACAAACTGGCGAAGTATTTGTAGGTATGATGGCTTTAAAAACGTAGTGATTGAACACTTAGACTGGTCAACTATAGGCTTTACAAGCCCTCGCTTTTAGCGATGGGTTGTTGACTGCTATGAGGCTTCTTAAACCAATCCCGATGGCGCACTTCTACAGCTAAAGATAGTTGCTGATTTTGATGGTGGGGGATACATCCCCCGCTATCGTGTTGACAAGCAGTCAGAAACTTCTGTAAGTCTTTTAGATACCCAGGATGGTAATTAGGGGGTAATTGAGCAAAGACCACGCCCAGACGCTTTCCTAACTGAGCCATAGTGCGTAAAAACTCTAGTGCCTGAGGAATAGCCGACTCTAATAAGCCTTGATGAGTGACTGTTCGAGGAAACTTGGGACAAAACTTAAACCCTGATGGCATCTCTTGAAGCCATTTATCGATGGTTTTCTGTCCTGGAACAGCATAGAATGTGGTATTTCCTTCCACCGTACTAAATTGCTCACATTGACATACTCCCGCGCTGAAAGACGCGGGATTCTCCTCAACTCAACAAATCTTTGAGAGAAGGGAGCTTTTTATCCTGACTGCTGCCCACAGCCAGCTTCTTAATTAGCAAGGCACTGTTGTAGTCTCGGTCGCAGCTTAAACCACAAGCATCGCATTCATGCCAACGGTCTGAAAGAGTTTTGCTGACTCTATCAAGACATTGACTACAATGTTGACTCGTTCCTCTGGGATTGACTTTAACTATCCGAGTACCGTGTTTTTGAGCTACTTGAGATAGTATTTCCAGAAAGTTACCTATACCATTGTCGCCCCAAGACTTGTTCATCCCCGAAGATGATGCTTGTCCATTAGACACAAAGACTCCATCTATTTTTTTGGGCTTGTTTCTTCGCTTCAGGTTGCGAATTTTCAAGTCCTCGACAGCCAAAACCTGACCACGACGAGCTAATTTATGTGCCTCGTTATAGTGCCAATCTTTTCTTTGTCGGGCTATTTTCTGATGTAGTCTAGAGATAGCTTTTCGTATGAGTCTTTTCGCCTTCGTGCTACGAGTGCTATCCTCTAGTTTTCTTTGCAGTAAGATAAGCTTTAACTCTGATTTTCTCAGGTGCTTTTGAGGTAGAGATTGATTATTTTCCGAGTCTACATATAGTTTCTCAAGTCCAACATCAATTCCAGTGGTGTTAGATTCAGTAGGCACTGTATCAATTTCAATCTCAGGTACAGATTTGTCCTCGACAGAGAGATTAACGTAGTAGCCATCAGCATATCTTGTAATGGAGACAGTTTTCAGCTTAAACCCAGGCTCAATGTTCCTAGACTTCCGAAATTTAAGTATGCCTAGCTTGGGTAAGCGTATCGTACTGCCAACAAGATTTTTATCTGGAACACTAGGGTAGGTAAATGTTCTATACCTAGCTTTGTTTTTAAAGCGAGGGCGACCACTTCTGTTACCTTTTGAGTCTCCAGATATGAACCTCTCAAACGCTAGCTTCACCCGCTTAACACAATCTTGAAGTACCTGCGAGTAAATATTTTTGTACCAAGGACGTTCCTTTTTGAGCAGAGGTAAACTAGCTGATTGAGAATGCCAATCTGGATTATTCCTAAGCTCACTGCTTCCTATTTCGCACCACCGCAAGCAATACTCGCCCTGTGGAACGATTAGATTACAGCGATTCATTTGCCACCAACGAAACCTATCAGCCAACAAATAGTTATACTGAGCTCGCAGCATATCAAGCCAACGTTCAATTTCTTGTCGCTGCTTTGCTGTCAGGTTCAATTTATACTGGTAGGTTTTCCGCATGATAGAATTTTATCATTAACCGTTATTTTGGACTGGTGCTTATTTTGTTGCTAGTTGTGGAGGAGTTACGATAGATGTGATGTGCTGAAAAAATATGTTCAAGAGCAGGATTCTCCACCGCTAGACCCTGCCCAAAATTCATCCCATCACTAAAAGTGAGGGTCTTCTTTTGGCGGAAAGATAAAGCTGTAAGAAATTCTTGGGGTTTGTTTTAGGAGGATAAAAGCTACCCACCCAACCTTTATAAGACCAGACGGCGCAACCTAAATAAAATTTTCCCGAGTTCTTCATAAGATATTAGTAGATATTAGTCTGTCAACAGAGTTTAGGATAAGGAGGACAAGGGAAAAAAGGAGGACAAGGAAAAAAAATTTACTTGCTACTTGCTACTTGCTACTTTACTTTATGCAGGAAGCTTATTAGAAATAGTTGCCTCTTCCATGTCTGCAATTGTGGCATCTCGTAGCTGCTCTCTCAGATCAGGCATTACTGCTAAAGCCCTTGCCCAGTCTGGAATTTGCGCTCCCGAAGGATCAGAAAAATACAATTCTCCAGCTTCGGTAATCACTTCCTCAAACAACTCGGTAATTATTTCTTCCTGATGACGATCATAAGCTAACCGATTAAATCGGGCATCAACAAAATACTGACGAGTGTAATCTTGAGCTTCACGACGGAATTTAACTTTTAAAGCATGAATTAAATCGCGACTAATAATTACCCGCTCGGTCTCTGTAAGAGTTCGCAAGATAGAGCGTAGAATGTCCCGACACATTTTCCGTAATCCTTCTTGCGATGAATTTCCTACTTTCTGATGTTTATGATCAAATACTCCTAAATCAATCTGAGCAATTCTTTTTTCAGCAATGCTGCGATAAACTTCTGCCAGTAAGCCAATTTCTAAACCCCAATTACCAGGAATACGGGTATTAAGAGCTAAGTCGCTAGTAAGGGCAAATTCTCCTGAGAGGGGATAGCGGTAAGCAGTCAGATAGCGCAGGTATTGCCGATAACCAAAGATTTCTGTTAACGCACTAAGAAGAGGCGTAACAAACAGCCTTACTACCCTTCCATTCATCATCTGAGGACAACTGTTACTAAGGCGAGCATAATAGGCTTTATTAAAAGCAATCCCGAATTCTTTTTCGAGGAGAGGATACAGTAACTTTAATGGGTAAGACTTATCGTAGGTAATAATATCTGCATCATGAAGAGCGATCGCCTCTGCTTGTAAAGAAGCAACCCCTAGTCCTAACCATACAGCACGACCTTTCCCTTTTAAAGGAAGTAAATCTAAACCGCGATCGCGTATTCTTTCTAGCAAGTTCGTTACTCTTGCACCATTTTCCCAGATAACATAAGTAGGCTGGGGTAACACAGAAAAAAAGTGTACTGCCTTCTCATACTGTTCTCTCGTCTCAGCATATAAGCAAATAATTACTTTTTTGATAAAGCTACAATCTTTGAGGTGATGGCAAATATTAGTCAATGCAGGTCGTTCTAACTCTTCATACAAAGCAGGAATTAAGACTGCTGTAGGAGATTGTTCACTAAGTTTAGTGATCTCTTCTTCCAATAAATCGAGATTACAGCCAAAATCGTGGATAGTTGTAATTAGCTCTTGCTTATAATCCATAGTCTGTCACAATACTTCATCTTATGTAATGAATTATGCAATAAAACTTAAATAAATGGAGTCGGTTAAGATACAAAATCATCTTGCAAAACTTTACCAACCAAGGGCTAGACTAAGACTGCGTTTTAATTTAAGTTCATCAATAAGTGTATTTACTGATATATGCATAACTTATAATACTTCCAGAAGATATGTTTTGTCATTAATGTGTCAATTAAGTGCCAAGAATTAAAAGAAGCCACTTCACTTGAGTATGATTATCAGGAAAAACTCATAGTTTTTCCAAAGCAATTCTGAAGCACAATCTGGTTATGCGATCGCGAAGCGCCAGCCCTTGGGGCTGTCCGCGCAGCGCCTCGGCAAAGCCGAGATCGCACTAAGATAACGACTAATTTAAAAAGCTTCAAAGACTTACCAAATTACATATATCCGCAAAAAAGTATATCCTATGTTTCTCTTGAGGAAATTGCCACAATAGGAATAGAAGCAATGTAGGGATCACAAAGTGCCTTGCCCAAGGCGAGACCGCAGATTATGACACATACCATCAAAACACAACACAGTAAACAAGTATTGATTCGCCTCGAAGCCATAGAAAAAGTTTATGGTGAGGGGAATGCAGCGGTTCATGCTTTGGATAAAGTCGATTTAATTATTCATCAAGGTGAATACTGTTCCATTATGGGAGCATCTGGCTCAGGGAAATCCACAGCGATGAATATTATCGGTTGTTTGGATCGCCCCACTGCTGGAAGTTATTACTTTGATCGTCTAGATGTTTCAGGTTTAGATGATGAACAATTAGCTACAATTCGGAATCGTCGGATTGGCTTTGTGTTTCAGCAGTTTCATTTATTACCCCAAATGAGCGCATTAGAAAATGTTATGCTGCCGATGGTTTATGGGGGAGTTCCCTATCAACAAAGACGAGAACGGGGGACAGAAGCTTTAATAAAAGTTGGTTTGGGGAACAGACTCCACAATAAACCTAATCAACTCTCAGGAGGACAACAACAAAGAGTTGCGATCGCCCGTGCTATTGTCAACAACCCCCTACTCTTGCTTGCGGATGAACCGACAGGTGCCTTAGACTCCCACACGACCCAAGAAGTAATGAACATTTTTGGTGAGTTACATAGTAGTGGAATTACCGTAGTAATGGTGACTCACGAACCAGAAGTAGCTCGCTTAAGCGATCGGATTATCTGGTTTCGAGATGGCAAAGTTATTTATCCCGACTTAACTCCCGAAGAAATGTTAAATGTTGCGGTAGCTTCGTGACCTCTCCCGACGCTGACCTACGGTACAGCGCTGGCTTCCATACCTCGCAATATGGATTTCCTGGTTGTTTCCTATTTCTAGGTCTTTCACCCACCATCTAGACATGAAATAACAAGTTATCCTATGCCCCCGACGCTCTGATTGCCCAGGCAGTTTCCATTCCCCGCAGTCCACGGGTACGATGCGATCATTTTTTGAGCCAGAAAAATTTTACTTCTCGTTTACGGGGTTGGTTTGGCAGTCTGGTAGCTGTTCAGGGAGACTTACCCGTCATCACCGCAGAGTCACGGCACTGTTTTTTGGCTACGGGTTTTTCCCGTCTTGAGGTTAATTATACAACGCTTGAGCCCCTTGTTAGATGAAGATTTAAATTTGATGAACGTTCAGATTATAGTAATCAAAGCTAAAACCAATGTGCTTTAGCCATTGGATGTAAGCGTGCGACTTGCAGTCGCCGTCACAATCTATGGTTAGCGATATATTTTTTAATCGTATCAGAAGACATTTCTCCTGCTGTACCGCAGTAATAACTTCTAGTCCACATCGAAGGTAGTTTAAGCAGATGTGGAAATTCTTGTCTTAAAACTCTAGAAGTATAGCCCTTGAGTCTAAACATGATTTGATGTGGGGCAAGAGTAGGAGGAGCATTGACAAATAGATGAACATGATCTTTAGAAATTTCTAGTCCTAAAATATCAATTTCTAGTTCAAGGCATTTGTCATATAGTAATTCTTCCAGCCTTCTTGCTACATTGCCAACAAGAACTTTTTTTCTTCTTTTAGGTATCCAAACAAAATGGTAATTAATAGCGGTAACAGAAGTATTGTGATGTCGATATCTGTTTTGTTGCTGCACTTGACATATTGACAATAAAATCTGTATGATACTTTAAACTAATTGAGCGAAAGTATCAATGTTTGTTGCTTACTGTTACAAGCTAAAGCCCAATAAAAAGCAAGCCGAGAAAATGACTAATTGGCTTAATATGCTGAGGGCAAATTACAATTTTAGTTTACGGGACAGGATTGAAGCTTACGAACAGGCACGTTCACCAATTTTGGGCAACTATTCAAGGCTTGATAATCAAGGAGAATGCTGTCCCCTAAGTTGCTCAGTTAGCAAAAATGCAACCATTGGGATTCCTTGGAAAAATAATGGAAAAAAACGTAGTGCCTACGAGCAACAAAGTAGTAATTTACCAATATTGAAAAAGGAAAGACCTTGGTATGCAGACATCCATTCTACGGTTTTACAACAAAATCTTAAAAGATTAAATAAAGCTTTTGATAACTTTTTCAAAGGTCAAGGATATCCTAAGTTTAAACGTAGGTCAAAATTCAGAAGTTTTTGTTATTCTCCTGGTCAGGTAAAAGTCAACGATAACTCTGTTTTTTTACCAGGAATTGGCTGGATGAGCTATTTTAACTCTCGCGTTATCCCTAAAGGTTTTAAAGTAAAAACTGTTACTATTAGGCGCCAAGCAAATGGCTGGTATATCTCGATAAGACTAGAGGATAAAACTATTCCAGATGTACCCAAAATAGAATTAAATCAAGTTAAAAATGCTTTAGCTGGAGACTTGGGAATTAAAAAATTAATCAGTCTAAGTGACGATACTATCATTCCTAATCCTAAGTTCTTTCAAAAATATGAACGCAGAAAAGCTATTAGACAAAGACGAGCAAACCGTAAAAAGAAAGGCTCTAAAAATAGAGCTAAAGCTTATCAGTATTTAGCTAAAATTGACCAAAAAATTGTCAATAAAAGAAATGATTATCACTGGAAAATTGCCAATAAATTGTGCCGAAAAGCCGAGGTATTAATATTTGAGAAGTTAAACATTCAAGGACTACTTAAAAAATGCCAACCTAAACAAGATGATAACGGGAAATATCTAAAAAATGGACGAGAGGCTAAAAAAGCTTTGAGTCGTTTGATATCTGATGCTGCCTGGGGAGAACTGAAGCTAAAAATCAAGTCTGTAGCTGACAAGTTAGGACTACATTTTGTGGAAGTTGACCCCAAGAATAGCTCTCGTCAATGTAGAAAATGTGGTTATATTGACAAAAAAAATAGAAACAAAGAACGCTTTTTCTGTCTTAGCTGTCATCACTTGGATGATAGCGATATTTCAGCAAGCAAAATACTTTTAGATCGTGGCTTAAAACAACTGGGAATTAGCCCGAACCAGCTACCGTCGGTGCGTCGGAAAGTAACGACTAAGGAGACATCATTGACGTTGGTTGATGAGCCTAGTAACCCAAATAAAAACGAACAATTGTTGTTGTTTAATTTTGATTTGTGGAGTGCTGACTTAGTAATAAGTAGCCCCGATTCCCAGTGACTTTAGTCCTGGGAGTTGGGTCAAAAGGGACTTGTTATTACCAACTAGACTTAACAACTCCCGGAAGTAAGCCTTCGTGGGCCCACTCTCTAAGAACATTACGAGATAAACCAAAATCACGGTAATAACCTCTAGGTCTTCCTGTTACCATGCAACGATTACGCTTACGACTAGGGGCACTATTACGAGGTAATCTTTGAATTTGGCGGTGAATTTCCAGCTTTTCTACAGGATTTGTCGCTTTACGGAATTGTTCTTTTAAATCTGCTCTTTTAGCTGCATATTTTTCTACTAGATGAGCGCGTTTCTTTTCTCGCTCAATCATACTTTTTTTTGCCATAAATCTTATTCGTATTAATAGTTTAATGCACAGTCTCCTAGTATATCGCGAACTAGAAGGAGAAGGGTAATTAATGTTGTGCCAAAACTTTTTCTAAGGCAGTAAGTAATAACAAAACATTTTCAGGACGACTATTGTAACCCATTAAACCAATACGCCATACTTTACCTCCTAATTCTCCTAAGCCACCAGCAATTTCGATATTGTAATCATTAAGTAACTGACTGGATACCGCTTTTCCATTTACTCCTTCGGGAATTCTGACGGTTGTTAGAGTAGGAAGACGAATTTCTTGGGAGACATGACACTCTAATTTTAAGTCCGCTAAACCTTCCCACAGTAGTTCTGCATTTTTTTGATGTCTTTGCCAACGCTGTTCTAAACCCTCTTCTGCAATTAACCGCAAAGCTTCTCGCAAGCCATAGTTCATGTTAATGGGTGCAGTGTGGTGATAAACCCGATCCTGTCCCCAATACTTAGTGAGAAGGGACATATCGAGATACCAATTAGTTACAGGCTTACTACGACTATTAAGCTTGGCTACTGCTCTAGGACTCATGGTAAAAGGAGAAGCCCCAGGAGGGCAACCAATACCTTTTTGACTGCAACTATAAGCTAAATCAATACCCCATTGGTCGATGTATAGAGGGACACCTCCCATACTGGTTACAGTATCTACTAATAAGAGACAATCATATTTTTGACATAATTCGGCTACTCCTTCTAAGGGTTGGCGGACTCCTGTAGAGGTTTCTGCATGAACTAAAGCCAGAACTTTTGGGCGATGAGTTTCAATAGCTTGTTGGATTTCTTCAAGGGTAAAAGCTTCTCCCCAAGTTTTAGTAATTTTCCTGACATCTCCACCATAGCGAGTTGCCATATTCACTAGGCGATCGCCGAAATAACCTTTCACTCCAACTAAAACCACATCTTCTGGTTCAACCACATTAGCTAAGGTAGCTTCCATTGCTGCACTACCAGTCCCACTTACAGCAACAGTAAGTTCGTTTGCTGTTTGCCAAGTGTAGCGTAGTAAATCCCGTACCTCATCCATCAAGGCTAGAAAAGTGGGGTCAAGATGTCCCACAGGAGGATTACTCATAGTTGCTAAGACCCGAGGATGAACGTTAGCAGGACCGGGTCCTAATAATAATCGAGGAGGCATATCTAATTGAGATGTCTTGACTCGATAGCGATCGCTAATTGGAAGAGTACTAGTCATAATCATTGCCATATTTTGTATGTATTCAATTTTTCCATTTATTTATAGTTCTCTAGCAGGAATTTCTTCTTTAAAATCAACAATAAGTTGCATATTTTCTAACATTAAATTTCGCAAGTCTTCGGTTAATGGTACTATACCTTGAAAACCAAACCATCGCTCAAATAAAACTACTGACTGGGACTTACCTGCTAAAAAACTTTGCATGAAGCGAATCAAAGCATAATTGACACTATTGAGAAATTGCGAATTGTTTTCAGGAATCATACAGGCAATACCTTCTTTAGAATAATAACCTGTGAGCATAAAATCTTCAGAATTATTAATAGTTTGTAACCAGCTTTCTAGCAAAACACCATCGCCAGCAAAAGCATCAATTTTTCCTTGTTTTAAAGCAGAATAACCTTGGGCGCGATCGCGAATGTAAACTATTTTTGCCCTGGGTTCAGCCCGTTTAATTGCTAGTTCATTAGTTGTTCCTGGCAAAACACCAATTCGTTTGCCTACTAGAGATTGGGAAATAGTTGGATAATCATCCTGTTTGACTAAGAGGCTTGTTCCTGTGATGCCGTAGCTGACAGAAAAATCAATTTTTTTATCTCTTTCCCAAGTAAAACTGCTAGCATCGCAAACAATATCTACATCATTATTTACTAATTGAGGAATTCTCTCTTTAGGTTGGAGGGCGACTAATTTTAATTCAATTTCTCGACCTAATTCTCTTTCTAGTTGTTGTTGAATCAGGGTGAGCATATCTACAGAATAGCCCACCAACTGCCCTTTATTATCAGCATAAGCGAAAGGAAGTGCATCTTTACTAGTACCTGCCGTTAAAACTCCTGTTCTAGCTACTTTTTCCATAATCGTCTCGGCTGCGGCAATCTGTGTAGTTAGAACCATACTCAGAAGAGCAATACCATGCAACCATAGTTTGGAGAATCTACTGCGCTGACAATTGTAACGTAGCATAATCGCATTTTCTGTTTCGTCGATTTACAAGTTCTGATTATGGGATGAGTTTGTCTAGTTTTGAGATAAATCAACATTTAATTAATTAGTTCGGAGTGACCTGCGGTATCCCGCTGCGCGTACGGAGTTCGGAGTTAACAACAAGTGACTACGGTCAGTCATTCCGAACTTTTCTCCCATCTATCAAATCAATCTTGAGAGACTATTACACCTAATGGGAATGGAGGGGAAGCAATGAGAGAGCAACAGTAGCAACAAACAGACAAGCTGCAATTGTCTCTATTAGGGCAACATAGCCAATGGAAATACGGCGATACCACTGCTGTTGTCCGATAACCAAGCTGAATCTAGCTATTGCCACGGTGAAAGGGAGTATGGTGAGTAAGGGGAGCAAACCAACAAGGTACAGTCCTAACACTCCTAACAGGGCAATAATGTGATAAATCAAACCAGGAAGAAAGCTACTCGTCTTGGGCTTACGTAACTTAACTGTAAAAATGCTACTGCTAAAAAAGAGAGCATTGAAACTCCACAAAGCTAAAGCCGTGACAGTGAGAGAACCTGTAGTCGCCGTAGCTGTAATTGGTGCCACTAAACAAACTGCTGCAAAGGTAACAACTTCGTTGAGGATGGACTTACGCTCTTTTTTTAACACTTCTATACCGTCAAAAACCAAAGCTGCGAGGGCAGCACCGTAAAACCACAGCAGTGAAGGAGTGCGCCAACTCAGCCAAAGGGCAATAACCAGTGCTACCAATCCATAACACCCACCCCAAACTAGCAAGCGGGGCTTCCAACTGCTTCTTTGCTTGAGTTGCATACTCAGGGGATATTCTGCCTGAAAACCGCAAAAAGCACTCACCAAAGCTAAACTCGTGACGAATGTCCAATCTTGAGCTAAGGCTGCTCCCGTCAAAAAAGAGCCAAATAACACCACATATACCCCGTGTTCTGGGGAAAAGGTCGGTCGATACCAAGCTTGTCGGTTGCCCTGAGTCTGAGTCGTGGTTGATGGTAATTCTGCTTGAGTCATCCTGTCATTATCCTCCTGCTTGCCCGTGGGGGGATTGTTCTGAGAGGGTGAGGAGAAACCCTAGATTATCCGAGGCTTGCAAAGCGTGGGGTGTATGGGCAGGCATAAAGACAAAAACCCCTGGCTGTAAAATGATTTCTCGCCCCTCTAGAGTCAGTTTACCCTTACCCTCCAGGACGAGAATTGTCCCATTGCGACTGGAGGTATGTTCCTCAATTTCTGTATCTTTTGCCAAACAAAATAAAGTGTACTGACAGTTGCTATCTTTAATCAGAACTTTACTGAGAATACCCTTTTCAGGATATTCCATCAACTCTGGTAGTGCCAAAGTCAAGGATGTTTCTGCTCTTCCTATTGCTGTCATCTTTTTTCCTCCTTACCTTAGTAGATCGATTCAAAGGTACTAGGGAGCTAATCTTGTAATTAACCAACTACCATCTGCTTGTAATAAATAGACTAAACGATCATGGAGACGACTAGGACGACCTTGCCAAAATTCTATAGTTTCAGGGCTAAGACGAAATCCACCCCAATGTTCAGGACGGGGTAAAATATCTGTTTCTGCGTAATAACTTTCCAATTCTTTGTGTTTTTTCTCTAATACTTCCCGACTAAAAATCACTTGACTTTGGTTAGATGTCCAAGCACCAATTTGTGAACCTTTGGGGCGACTTTGGAAATAAGCATCAGATTCTTGAGGGCTGACCTTGGTGACTTTTCCTTCTATTCTGATTTGTCTTTCTAAACGATCCCAGAAAAAAACCAATGCTGCTTGAGGATTAACTATTAATTGCTTTCCCTTCAGGCTTTCGTAATTGGTATAAAAAACAAAACCTCTCTCATCAAACCCTTTGAGTAAAACAATTCTGGCACTGGGCTTGCCATCAGGGGTGGCAGTTGCTAGAGTCATGGCATTTGGTTCGAGCAATTCTGAATCCAATGCTTCTTTAAACCAAATCTCAAACTGTTTAAAAGGATTCGAGTCTAGATCAGTTTCTTGCAAACCAGCTAAAGTATAATCTTGCCGTAAATCTGTAACAGATTGGTTCATATTCAATATACTTTTAAGAAAACTAATTTCATTATCATCAATAATGACTATTCCTACAGCACAAAAAGCGATCGCCAATCTCATTGACTCCGCGGAAAGGGGAGAAATCGACCCTTGGGATGTACCCGTCATTGAAGTAATAGATAGGTTTTTGACAGAATTAGGTTTGACTGGGACAATACCCTCCCCGACCCAAGAAGCAGACTTACCCCAGTCAGGTCAAGCCTTTTTGTGGGCTTCTATGTTGGTATTGCTCAAAGCGGATACCCTAGAAATACTCCAAGCTGTAGAAGAGGCAGAAGCAGAAAATAACTCACCAGAAGAAATCCCTTGGGAGGAAATTGAACCCCATAATTCTCTACCCTCTGCTTTAGAAAACCAAATTCGTCGTCGTACTACAGTACAGCCCTTAGGAAAACGCAAGGTAACTTTACAAGAATTAATCGAGCAACTAGAACATATTGCAGCAGAAATTGAATCTGTCTCTACTAATAATCGTCCCAAGAAAAAATCAGCTTCTTCCCGTCGCGCTGCTATGAAGGCGATCGCTAAACTAGCTCATAACGAAAATCTTACAGAATTAGCCTTGCAGTTAGAGCATTTTCTCTATCTCGATTTCCCACAATTAGCTAGTAACAATGAGGAATTTATCGACTGGGAATATTTATTAAAATGGTGGCAAAATAGCCAAAATGAGGATTCTGATGCTCCAATTAGGGATTCTCGAACGGATAGAGCAGCAATTTTTTGGGCTTTACTACTCCTATCTGCTCAGTCTAAAGTAGAACTATCTCAGGAAGAGTTTTATCAAGACCTGAGTTTACGACCTCTCAAGTTTATGGCTCGATTTTAGTTGATCCAGATCATTATTGCTAAACTGGAGTAGTTTCAATAGATTCAAACCTATAAATAAATAAATAAATAAATAAGAATTTGTTAGAGGAGAAACGTTAATGAAAGCCATGATTCTGGCTGCTGGAAAGGGAACTCGTGTTCGTCCCATTACATATACAATTCCCAAACCACTTATTCCTATCTTGCAAAAGCCAGTGATGGAGTTTCTCTTAGAATTATTGAGACAGCATGGCTTTGATCAAATTATGGTTAATGTTAGCCATCTAGCCCACGAAATAGAAGGTTATTTTCGTGATGGTCAAAGGTTTGGCGTTAGCATTGGTTATTCTTTTGAAGGAAGAATTATAGAGGGTAAGCTAGTGGGAGAAGCCCTTGGCTCTGCTGGTGGAATCAAAAAAATTCAAGACTTTAATACTTTTTTTGATGATACCTTTGTCGTGATGTGTGGAGATGCTCTAATTGATCTAGACCTAACAGCAGCCCTGAAATATCACAAAGAAAAAAATGCGATCGCTACAGTAATTACGAAATCCGTCCCCAAAGAAGATGTCTCTAGTTACGGGGTAGTAGTTACCGATGAAGATGGTCGCATCAAGTCATTTCAAGAAAAACCTTCTGTAGAAGAAGCTCTTAGTACTGAAATTAATACTGGTATCTATATCTTTGAACCTGAAATTATTGACTACATTCCCCCCAACCAACAATATGATATTGGCGGAGAGTTATTTCCGAAATTAGTAGAAATAGGAGCTCCTTTCTATGCAGTGTCTATGGATTTTGAATGGGTAGATATCGGTAAAGTTCCTGACTATTGGCACGCTATTCGAGGGGTACTTCGGGGGGATATTAAAAACGTCGATATCCCAGGAACAGAAGTTGCTCCTGGTATTTACACAGGACTCAATGTGGCAGTTAATTGGGATAAAGTTAATATTAAAGGTCCTGTGTATATTGGGGGGATGACCAAAATTGAAGATGGAGCAACTATTATCGGTCCAACAATGATTGGTCCAAACTGTTGGATTTGTAGTGGGGCAACGGTAGATAATAGCGTCATCTTTGAATACTCTCGTTTAGGTGCAGGCGTGCGTCTGGAAGATAAATTAGTCTTTGGTCGCTACTGTGTTGATAAAACTGGTGCAGCGATCGACTTACAAGCAGCAGCCTTAGATTGGTTGATTACTGATACTCGTCAAGAACCTCCTTCAACAGAAGCAGAACACGAAACTGCAATCAAAAAATTACTCCAAAACGGCAAATAATTGAATTATTTGTACATTCCCTATTCCCTCTTTTGGTGCCCGTTCCTTATATTTAGATGATTAGCTTAATGGCATCTGAGCGAAGTGTTTCCGTAGCAAGTCGTGCATGAATCGATACCGACCACCTACTCGTTGAATAAATCTGTGCTTGGCAGCATGTTCAAGGAATTTAGCATAGTTCCAGGGAATATCATCATTTAGGTAAAGAATTAGACGTAAAGTAAAATGCTGAATGACATTTAATAGCCCGACCATCGGCCCGACCATTGGTCCGACCATCGGCCCGAACATCAGCCCTAACATCAGCCCGAATATCAGCCCTAACATCAGCCATTCCAGCCCGAACATCAGCCCGAACATCAGCCCGAACATCAGCCCTAACATCAACCCGAACATCAGCCCTAACATCAGCCCGAACATCAGCCCTAACATCAGCCCGAGAAAGACCCTGTAAACAATTTTTTGTTTAGTTGACTCTAGCCACGTAGGCTGCATTCCTTCAATTAAAAATTCAGGTTCTCTTTCAGCTTCAAGTTTCCTTGCCAACCAAATGAGATAATGCAAAGTTCGTTTTTGACTAGGGCTTTTCCCAGGAGGATATGTGCCTTGAAGACTGGGATTATTAAGTTGCTTTTCGATGTAAGCTTCAAATAGTTCAGAGGAGTTTTTGATTGCTCTTCCTTGGTAAGCAACCACTAACAGGTTCAGAAATAGGGGTTTACGGCATAATTCCAACAAACTTGGCTCATTGATGATCGTGTTATTCCAAATGCTCAAACGTCTTAAACTTTGTAGGTATCCCTGAATCTGATCATCTGATAAGGGTTGTAGATAAATAGCCCCATTCAATTGCTCAAGTTTTTCTTGAGCTTGTTCATCTTCTTCCCGCCGACAGCACACCACTAATCCAGGTTGAAAGCTACTGGCTAAAAATTGATTGAGGGCAACAATACACTTATTCTCCCGTTCTAATCCCAATTCGTCTAAACCATCAAGTAAGGGAATAAGTTGTTGATTGTCTATCCACTGTTCTGCAACTGCTAATGGTATTCCTTGATAGATTTCAGATAGTTTTTCTATTAACCAATCACGAATTGGTTGGTCATTCTTCCAGGTACTTAGTTCAAAAATAATCGGTATAGGAGCAGTTTCATCTTTGAGGGCTCGTTGGATCAAATCTTTAGTTAAGCTAAGAAGCTCAGTTGTTTTTCCTGCCCCTGGTTCTCCTAAGATTAATAATTTGCCTTTAATATCCTTATGATTAAAGAACTCAATACTCTTTTGGGTTGGTTTTAGTTGAATAGTTTGATGATTGTCTCCACGAAGAAACTTTGATACTCGATTTACTAGATTACTATTTTCTGGCTCTTGAGGAGCTAACTCCGAAGTTTGTCTACCAACTTGGTGACGCTGTTGTTCCATCTCCAAATCTATTTTGATCAGCTCGTGTAAAGAATTTTCTATACGAGTCGAGATATCTGTTTCCAGTCTATTTAATAGTCCCTTTCTGAGTTTAGTCAGTTTTTCTTCAGATATTTCAGCTTTTTTTCGAAGTAAATTTTTCTGACAAAAATCAATTATCTTCTGTAGATTTCCTGTTAAAGCAGCCATTTTCTCCGAATGTAGTACATCCCTCATATTTGGGATAAATTTGGACAGAGTTCTGGGGTGTTGATTTTGGGTGTTTTGAGGGAATTTACCGAAAAATTTTCATGTTACTTTTTGCTTGGGGGAAAACCTCTGAAACAGAGGTTTTCCCCCAAAAATAGCTAACACATATTTTGTATGAAGTCTTATGTGATAAGGGGTTCAAAGTCAACACCCCAGCAGAGTTCTCCGATTTTATTGGTTTAAGTAAAGCACAAATAAAGTAACAAACTAGGTACAAAAAGCGTCATGATATTTATATTTTGTACATAAAACAAACTAAATTTGTAAAAATAACTACATAAGCTTAATATGTAGTTAACTATATAAATATTAATGCAAAAGCTACTTGTAGTGTGCTTGGAGTAAGTTTTATAACTATAGAAAAAACAAGCAGTATCAGGATTGGTTGGTAGATATTTAGATTTCTGTAAATAGCAGGGTAAGCTCATCTTAAAGTGTATAAATTGTACTTGACAAAAGTAAAGTGATGAGGAGTGCAGCTTATCGGAATTTTTTGGGAGCCTCAGCCCGAATTTTCTTGCCCCACCATTCTCCCTGGTGGCGGCCACAACAGTGGTCGCCTCCTCAAAAGCCGCTGATTTGGTTGGCAACAGCAGCACCCCAAGGCAATGACCCATCAGAATCTGCCATTGCTACCCGACCCAAAGAGGGGAGAGTGGCGGTGAAATTAAGGCAGTCCAGCTTTCAGGATTTGCGGGACTTAAACAAAAATTAAGCCCAAATAAACCCCAAACTAGTACTCTGTCAACTTTGTTTTGAGGGATGCGAGAAAAGTTCGGAATTCGGAGTTCGGAGTTTGGAGGAGCGAAGATCTAACCCTCATTTCTAACTTGACAGACTACTAGTTTTATAAGCGATAAATACGTCACGGTTCTGGTCAGCGTTACACCGCGCCCTTAACGAACGGGGCGATACTTGCTCTTGAATTCGATTCAAGAGACAGCCCCTCCGGTGCCTGCGGGGCGCGAATGGAGCTTTAATCTTTTTAATCTATGGATGTGAGCCTTAAGTTAGGGGTAATAGAAGCTCCATTGCGCGGGGGGCTAGAACAAACAGTTAACTGTCGGATTCATAAACATAAAATTAACGAAGTTAGAGGAGTTGCGGGAGCTTGCATCCCGCAAAGCTCTAACAAGCCCCCTTCCCCG
>JASJEK010000025.1 GCA_030064915.1 Xenococcaceae cyanobacterium MO_234.B1 | reverse complement strand
CTAAAGCTACAGGTTGACTGTCCCCAGCCAATACTGTTCGGAAACACGATTATTGGAAAGAGAGTGGGAGATTGGGGAGATAGGGAAGTAGGGAGATAGAGAATCCCTAAGCCTCCAAGTCCCGTGCTTCCCCATACATCCACCAATAAAGTGCTTATCCGAACATTATTGGGGGCAGAGCTTTTATTAACGTTGAAATTATTGATAGCGATCGCAAATATTTTGGTGTTCTATCTGATGCTCGGAACAATTAGTGACTATTTCTAAACGCACCTTAGCATTACTTGCTGAGGAAAGGTGAGTAATCGCTTCTAGTAGTTCCTGGGCTATTTGTGGTTTGAGATAGTGGCTTCTAGTGATATGAAGGCTGTCGTTATTGTTTAATTCTTCGTAGTTAAAACCGTTAACTTTTCCTTCTTTGATAACTACTTCTGTTAATCGTTCAGGATTCTTGCCCATTCGTTCTACAATTAATTTTTCTCGTCTAATAGGAATTTGGATCATTATCGTAATCGATGGTCATATCTTCGTCGTATTCAGGTAATTTCTCTGCTTGCTCTTTGGTTAAACCACTGGAGGGACTACAGAAAAGGTCATAAAGCAGACTGTATAAGGGAAGCAGCCCTCATACCTAGACGATAATAATCGTTTTTCCCAGTGGAAAAACGGAGTAATTCTTGAACTACATCTTGGAAAAAGACCATCACCGCGTTAATAGTGTAGATATATCCCCACAGGTTAACGTTGATAATTCTTTCCCAATCTTCGATAGTAGTTTGAGCCGTGGGTGCAGTCATACAGATACCTGCGTTGTTAACCAAAACGTCTATTTTAGAAAAGCGTTCGATAGAAAATTTACTAAAGCTTGTCCCGCAGAGCGATCGCTCGTATCGGCAGTAATAGCTAATACCTGTCTGCCTAAACTTCTAATCTCTTCAGCAACAGCTTCTAGTTTATCTTTGGAACGGGCAGTGATAATCAGATTGTAACCGTTTTTAGCAAATAATAAGGCGGTGGCTTTGCCGATGCCTTGGGATGCGCCAGTGATCAAAGTAGTATTAGACATAGTGTTTAAGTAAAAAGTAATCAGTAACCAGTAATCAAATGTTTTGAATCTTTTCGGCTTCAGTCAGAGTTTTTTCTGGATTGCGTTGGTGGGAACTTTTGACGTAGTTTAACTTCCATTCTTCCAGTAAATCTGATAGTAAGACTTGGATTTCGGTTTGAGTCGCTTTGTTTTGTAATTGTTTTCTTAGAGTCAGAGAAAAATTATCGCTGAGGCGCTCAAAAATGATTTTGCCTTCTGTATCAGTATAGGAATTAACTAAGACATCGTAAGTAGCTTGTGCTAGATAATCTGCTAGTTGTTCAATGGCTTCTTGTGGTAGGTTAGCTATCCCTGGAATTGCTTTAACGGTTTGATAAACATCTGATTCTCTCAATGCACCTTGAAGACTGTGGCGCAGTAAATCTTCTAAGTCTGGCTGTACTTCTGGTAAAACCTTATATATAGTCAAGCCAATCAGGCGATCAATAATTGTATTAATTTTATCAGCTTCTCCAACTCTCACTCCTTCGGTAGATGACGAGAGTAAATTAGTGAGGGCACCATTCTGAATTACTTCCTGGCTTCGATTTAACAACTGCACGATTAAAAACATTGAGGCGCGATGGGATAAATACGCTGCTGGTTCGTGAGTAATTTGTGCCAAAATTCGTTCCATATTAAACAAACCAGATTTATGGATGCGAATAGTGACGGGAAGAATGCGCAGCCATCGCCATACAGGAATTAACATCAAAGCATCGTACCAACAGCGCAATATGGCATCCCACCAGTTGAGATCGTCTCTGTTTTTTGCTACCCAAAAGGTACGAATAAAATATTCGAGGGCAAAAAAGATCATAAAGAAAATATCGATGCGCCAAAAGTTATCGATATACAAACCGTTGGCATCGATGCGACGATAGTAATTAGTTTCTAATAGTGGTTCAATTTTGTCGGTAAAAAAGGCTAATTCTGTTGCGATATTATTATCAGATAAATATTCTAGACTCCAAAATCGGGTAAATGCTTCTTTAGCAGAACGAGTTCCTAGGCGATATTCCATTCTGTGTTTGAGTTTGGCAAAAGTCCCCAATTTGTTGGCAGCCAGAAAAGGATTTTCCTCAATTAAGGAGATACTTTGTTGTCTTAAAGAAGCCAATAGCTGTTCTGTAGAAGCTGCTTCTAATCCCCTTTGGGAAATTTCTTGCTTGATTAGAGCGACTGTCTGTAAATATGCTTCCGTATCGGGATGGGGTTCAATTCCTTTTACAGGATCGTAAATCCTAACTAGTAATGGTGTGTAGCGTAAATAAATATCTCTTAGGGGCAAATAACTGAGGTGGCATAAAACTAAAATTAAATTAATTAAGGCAATTAAGGCGAGCAACTTTTGCCACCAAATATATCCCGTTTGATTCTGAGTCGGATTTAATGGTTGTTGTTGTTTCATTGATTGCAGCAAATAATTATGGAAATTAGCATCAATATTCGGATGCCTAAGATTTTCAAATTGTTGAAGCTTCGTTTTTGTTAGGATAGAAATCAATAAAAAAAGGCAGATAAACCGCCTTTGTTACTACTTATTAACTCTTCATTAGCTACTTTGAGTGAGTATACGTACGATCAAGGGGAGTAGTTTCCCGTCTTTCTACGACAACTTCTTTTTTACTTTTACCAGCTAAACCGAATAATCCTAGTAAACCAAGTAATCCCAACCAACCCCAGTTAGATTTTTTCTCAATCGCAGCAGCAGTTTCAGCAATTTCCGCTTGTGCAGCTTCAGCAGCTTGATTGATATTTTCTTCCGCTTCGGCAGCAGTTTGTTTAACCTGTTCTTCGGCTTGGTTATAGTTGCGTTCGATAGCATTACCAGCGTCGTTTAAACCTTCTTCTACAGCTTCACCAGTATTTTCGATACTATTGCCAAAAGCCTTTCCTGCATCTTTGAGATTGTCACCAACATTATCAAGGTTTTGTTCGGTTTGGTTCAAATTTTGGTCTACAGTTTCTTCTCTTTCCTGACTAAAGACTGCACCAGTAGGGAAAGCTAAAGTAAGAGCAAGCATAGTGGTAGCTGTTAATTTAGTTAAGTTCATAAAAACTCCTATTCTTAATTATCTGTAAATTTATCAACAGCAATTGTAAATTAATAAATTGCTATTTCTTAGTAGATTAGCGATTGATTAATACTATTAGTCTATAAGTGTTATTTTTTGATTACATCTCTCAGTAGTTATAAATCTTTAGTTAGAGTTTTTAATTAGTTTGATATTCAAAGCTTTTTTCTTTGTGAATTATGAAGGTGATCTACTTCTTTAGTTAGATGATTCGACGTTGTGATGATTGTTATTAATTGA
Source organism: Xenococcaceae cyanobacterium MO_234.B1 (assembly GCA_030064915.1). Classification (GTDB taxonomy): domain Bacteria; phylum Cyanobacteriota; class Cyanobacteriia; order Cyanobacteriales; family Xenococcaceae; genus JASJCP01. The sequence goes on along the minus strand of JASJEK010000025.1, from coordinate 13,294 downwards.
GTAATCGAAAAATTATATAATCATGTCTCAAACAACTTTATCAGACAACTTTTTCGTTGAAGCAACTAATACAGTAGCTAAGTTAATATATCCCTTAACTGTTGAAGCTCAGAAATTATTAGAAAAAACTACAGTATCTACAGGACAAACTCTGGAATGGATCGCTTCTAACCCTATTCTCAAATCAGCAGATAATATTATTGGCTTAGACTGGTTGATGACTTTACTCGGTAAAGTAGATACAGTAGAAGTACAGGCTACCGTAGAGCAAGTGCGATCGCAATATCCTAATGAAACACCAAATCAAATTGCTCATCGTTTGATTGTCCAAAAAACTTGGTCAGGTGGACGTTTAGGACTACTGACTAATATTATTCCTCCCATTGCAGCACTATTTTTAGGAGTAGAGTTGATTGCTACTACCAAACTGCAAACCGAAATGGTGTATGAGATTGCAGCAGCCTATGGCTTAGATTTAGACGAACCTGCTAGAAGGGGAGAAGTATTGGCAATTCTTGGTTTATCCCTTGGTGCAGATGTGTTAAAAACAGGTTTTAATCTAGTGGAAATTATTCCTGGTATTGGTGCAGTTATCGGTGCTTCTACTAATGCAGCTATGGTCTATGTTTTAGGACAAACCGCCTGTCGTTTCTATGAAGGAAAAGCTCCTGATACAGAAATTGCATCTATGCAACAAGAAACCGATACAGATTGGCAAATTGCTCTAGATCAAACCCTGGTCATGGATCGCATTTTGGCACACATGTTACAAATTAGTTATCCAGAGCCAAATTGGTCAGAAATTCTACCCACAATTGAAAATATATCTCCATCCTCAGTGACAATTATTGCAGTGAATCTGGAACAACCGCAAGATTTCCCTACATTACTCGAACAGTTAATTCCTGAATTTGCACCTTTAACTTTAAAAAGATGCTACGACATTGCCAAATCAAATGGTGCAATAACTTTAGAAGAACAAGAAATCTTGAGTCAAATCGCAACTAAATTTAATCTAGATTTATCAACATTAGATCGGTAAATAATGACTGCCCAGCAATACACAATTTTAATAGTTGATGATTCTGCCGAAGATAGAGAAGCTTACCGTCGCTATCTAAGTAAGGAATTGATGTTTAATTACAAGATTGTGGAAGCGGAATCTAGTGAAGAAGGCTGGGAACAACTGGCATCAGTGCAGCCAGATTTGATTTTACTCGATTATTTACTGCCCGATTGCGATGGTTTAGAATTTATCGAAGAATTAAAAGCCCAAGAAAGCCAAATCCCACCGATTATTATGCTGACGGGACAGGGAAATGAATTAGTTGCGGTTGAAGCAATGAAGAGTGGAGTTAAAGATTATCTAGTTAAAGGAAAATTAACTTCTGAAATCTTAACTACTTCAGTTAAAAATGTTTTACAGCAACATCATCTACAGTCTCTGCTGACTAAAAATCTCCAGCAACAGCAGTTAATAGCGGAAACTGCTTTACGCATTCGTCAATCTTTAGATTTATCGGAAATTCTCGATACCGCAGTTAGAGAAGTACGGTTATTACTAAATTGCGATCGCGTGGTGATTTATCAATTCGCACCAGATATGACTGGTGATATTGTTGCCGAGTCAGTCAGGGCTGTTTGGAAAAAGTCTTTAGGTCAAAAAGTAATCGATACTTGCTTTCAAGATAAAGGTGTAGCCAGATACGAAACAGGAGAAACTCTGGCAATTGATAATATCTACGAAAGGGGACTCTCTGAATGTCATCTCCAGCTACTAGAAGAATTTCAAGTCAAAGCCAATGTAGTTGTTCCTATACTACTTTCTCCCTCTCAATCAAAATCTGATACTTCTTGCCTTTGGGGTTTATTAATTGCTCACCAGTGCAGCGATAGTCGGCACTGGGAAACAGATGAAGTTGAGTTATTAGATAAATTAGCCGTTCAGTTGGCGATCGCTATTCAACAAGCAGAGTTACTAGATAATTTGCAAAGTGAATTAAATATCAGAAAGAAGGCGGAAAATTCTCTCAAAGAAAAAGCTTTAGACCTAAAATGGGCTAACCAAGAGTTGCTTAAAACCACCTCTCTGCTTAAAAAACGCAATCAAGAATTAGACCACTTTGCCTATGTTACCTCCCACGATCTTAAAGCCCCCCTACGGGCGATCGCCAATTTAGCAACCTGGTTAGGAGAGGATTTGGAAGGGCAAATACCCGAAGAAAACCAACAGCAACTAAAGCTAATGCAGTCTCGTGTTAAGCGAATGGATTGCTTAATTCAAGGCTTATTAGAATATTCTCGTGTGGGAAGAAAACATACTCCAGTTAAAGCGATTAATGTATGTGATTTAGTTAATGAGGTGATCAATTTTTTGTCACCACCGCCAGAATTTGAGATTGTTGTTGCTGAGAATATGCCTACATTGAAAACTGAAGCGCTATTACTAGAACAGGTTTTCTCCAATCTCATTAGCAATGCCATCAAATATCATCCTCAAAGAAGAGGTAAGATTACTATATCGGTGGAAGAGGGAGATAAATTTTATCAGTTTGCTGTCTCTGACGATGGATTAGGCATCGAACCTCAATATCACGAGCGCATTTTTACTATCTTCCAAACTCTACAAGCCAGAGATACCATCGAAAGTACAGGAATTGGCCTATCAATTGTGAAAAAGATTGTCGAAGGTCAAGGGGGAAAAATTTGGGTAGAATCCCAACTTGGTGAAGGGGCTACTTTTTATTTTACTTGGCGCAAATAATGAATAATTTTAATAAATAAAATCAGAAAGCCCAGTAACTATAATAGCAACTGGACACTTTCTATTAATCTATATGACTAGATTGTATTTAGTAAATCCTGGTCAGAAAATTAGCTATCAACTTCGCCGAGATTAACTTTCACTACTTTATTTTTTTCCTCTTCAGACTTAGGTAGAGTTAGATTAAGAATACCGTCTTTATATTCTGCGGTAACGTTGGTGTTTTGGATACGTGCAGGTAGAGGAATTACTAAGCGCGAATTTACCGTAACGGAATTCAGAACGAGTTGTACCATTGGATTCAGATTTAGTTTCTGATTTTCTTTCACCTGCGACTGCTACTCGATCTGCCATTACTTGAACATCTAGATCTTTGGCTTCCATACCAGGAATTTCTAGTTTTAGATGCAAAGCATCATCAGTTTCAGTGAGTTCAGCAGCAGGAACTTTGGATAAATTACCAAAATTGTCCCAATCATCGGAAGTCAAAGCATCATCAAATAAGCGATTTAGTTGACGTTGTAAAGAGTTCATCTCTTGCCAAGGATTGTATCTTACTAAAGCCATAGTATATGTCTCCTATGATTAATGTTTTCTGTTTATTTACTCGAAACTTTTGCTTTTTTCATTTCGTTATTTTTATCTTAATCAGTGAAATAAAAAGCCCGTAGTGTGGCGTACAACACAATTACAGTGAGGTTTTCTGCCCGAACAAAAACTTTTCGGAAACCCGTATCTTTAACTAGGGCTACTGAAGTAGTTAATAGAATTAATGATTAATGATTACTACTTACTTGACTAATATTGATTAAATAGCATTGCTTTTCTGGCGTTAATTTAAGCTCCCAATACTCACTAAAAGAACGATGGTAAGATTTGCCAGTAAGAATATATCCTGTTGGAGAAAGTTTAAAATTAATCATTTCTCCATTAATTTGAACTCGAAAGAAATATTTGCCTTCCTCTATCTTAAGATCTAGAGGTAATACCTGAGATAAACGGCAATCATAGACAATATCAAAATTCTTGCCAAAATTTCTCTTAAAAATTTGTTTTTGTTTTGACAAAAAAGGTTCTAGAATATATTGGTTCATTGACTCAAAATCTTTGATAGTCCAGTCATGCTGATATTGAATAAATAAATTAGAAACTTGTTCAGTTAATTCGGCTTTACTTATAAAATGTTGATATTGTGATTCTGGAAGTTCAGGTTGAGGTGCTATTTGTTGCCATATTTGGTCGTCTTTAGCATACCAAATAGAATATTTGTTTTGAAAATTAGGATTAATATCTATAGCAAATTTAATAAGTTCAGTATCTTCGGTAAATTTTTTATCGAAAAAAATAATAAAGTTGTATATTTGCTGCCAGTATACAATACAAGATAATCCCACAATAAAAATTGTTAATGCCTTGAGAAAACCAGGAAATGTTTTCTCATTAATTGTAGAATATCCTCCAGTTCCTCCTCCTCTAAAACCATAACTTCCCCCACCACTGCTTCCTCCTTTGTTATGAACGAGAAAGCCATCTGCATAAAAATTGGGATTGGGATTAATGGAAATGAGATTATAAACAGATATAGATTTATTAATATGTTCGATACTAGAAATAGTTTTTAAAGAATTATCTCGCTCAATTAAACGATCGCCTTGACGAAGATTTTGAACCTTGGTTAACTTAATTCCTGTTTCTGTTTGTATATAAAATGGATGAGTACCAGTAACTTTAGTTTGATGATTAATTAGATAGTAATCGGGAGAATTAATAATTTCGATTTTACGAATAGTTCCTAGGTCTTGATGATGAGTTGAGAAGTTATAATTAATAACGCGATCTCCTGAATGTAATTGCTCAATTGTTTTACTACCTTCTGGAGTTAGAATCAATGTCCCTCTACTAAAACAGCCTCCGCCTCCACCACCACGACTATATGCAGGTTCAACAGCCAAAAAACTAATAACCAAAGAAAAGCTTAGAGTTATTGCTAATATTTGGAACAGCCAGAAAGTTTGTTTCATCAATATTTAATATTTAATTGTCTCATGAATTCAAAATATAATCATAGCTATAGCAATCTAATAATAGTTAGATTTTACATAACTCACAAAATTAGAATAGGAAACTAATTATTGATGACGGAACTGGGTAACTCTACAACATTAAACCAATACTCTAAAAAGGTTTGTACCAATTGATTTAAACGTTGAGTATCCATTGGCTTAACAATATAGCCACTAATACCCTGACGATAACAAGCATCTATATCTTTGGGGTTGGAAGAAGTAGAAAAAATCACTACAGGAATTGTTTGTAAATCTTGGTTTTGTTTTAATTCTGCTAATACCTCTCTACCATCCGTGCCTGGTAAGTTTAAATCTAAGACAATTAAAGAAGGACGAGGGGAAAGGGACTCATCTTCATATTCTCCTTCATGAAATAGAAAATCTAAGGCTTCTTCACCATCTTCGCAGCGATATATAGGATTAGAAATTTGCGCTTTGATAATCATCCTTTCCAAAGCTTCAAAATCTTCATCACTATCCTCAATAATCAATAATGGTTGTTGGTTCTTTTCTTTCATTAATCACTGCAAAGTAAAGTAAAAGGTGCTGCCTTCTTTATAGACAGATTCTACCCAAATATCGCCCCCGTGTCGTTCAACGATTTTTTTGGCAATGGTTAAACCTGCCCCTGTACCACCTCCGTATTTTTTTTGACCGTGTAGCCGTTTGAAAATACGGAAGATAGATTCTAGGTGTCTTTCCCGAATACCAATACCATTATCTCGAACATAGAAAATAGTTTTAGGTGGAGTATTTTCGGGATATTTCAACTTTTTCTGGTATAAAATGGGATCATATTCGTCTAAGTAGCCAATTTCAATAATTTTTTCGGTTTTTTGATTGTATTTAATGCCGTTACTAATTAAATTAGTAAATAGTTCGTTGACTTGAGTGCGATCGCAATTAACTGTAGGCAAAGGACGAGGAATATAAAACTCTACTTGTTTATCTCTAGCGCTAACTTTAATTACATCCAAAACCCCTGCTACTAGATCGTTAAGATCGACAGGAAGCATCTGTAATTCTGCCCTACCCAAACGAGAATAGTGAAGTAGAGAGTTAATCAAATCTTCCATGCGATGGGTTAACCGCATCAAGGTATTTAATTTATCTACCCCTGCTTCATCAAGAATGTTGCTGTAGTCTTCAATTAAAAAGCTAGAGTAGTTATAAATGCCCCGTAGTGGTTCTTTAAGATCGTGGGATGCGATATAAGCAAAGGCATCTAATTCAAGGTTGCTGCGGGCTAATTCTTTGTTGAGTTGGGTGAGTTCATCCGCTTTTCGTAGGACAATACCCACAATGGAACTACGTAATTCTAATGCTGCTTCTACCTCACAAGCTTTCCAGGGTAAAGATTTTCCTCTAACCGTTTCTTGCCATTTGGCAAAAGATTTACGGGGTGAGAGAGCTATAGTTCCGTCTTCTTGTATTTCTAAGGATTTGTTAGGATTACCTCCCCAATCTACAGTTTGAATTACTTCAGGGCGAAACCAAATAATGAAAGTTTTTTGCACTCTAGAAATTAGTAAAGCTAATAATCCACTGGCAACTGCTTTATCTTTGTCCGCAGCAGGGTAAACTGGCGCTAGAGAATTGGTTTCATAAATCACATCTTCCTCAAATTGAGTTTCTAACCAGGGAAGCATAGCAGTTATGGCTTCTTCGTCTGGAGTATTACCAATAAGAGTAATTTCCTCACCAAAAGATAAAGCTACACCACCCGCACCCACTAAATCTAATAAGTGAGTGGGATTTTGAGTTAAACCCGTCTCTAATGCTTCTGTTTGAGAGATGGTTTCGACAAATTGAGTCTGAATAGACTTAAGTTTCATTTTGTAGTCCAAGTCTTGATTGTCTTCTTTGGCTGCTAACTCAAAGGAAACTACTTGTCCGATAAACTCACAAACAGTACGAATCTCATAGGGAACTTTTTTAGGTGTATTGTGATGACAGGCAATTAAGCCCCAAAGCTGTTTATTTTTTAGTAAAGAGATGGACATCGAAGCTGCTACGCCCATATTGTCTAGATACTCAGTATGTAAGGGGGAAACACTACGCAACACCGACATACTCATATCTAGGGGTTTATTAGTTAAAGGATTTAACTGAGGGGTTAACCCTACTGGTTCATAGGTAGCATCGGGAATCAGACGTAAATAATTCAGGGTGTAGAGATATTTTGCCTGTTTGGGAATGTCGGTAGCAGGATAATGTAAACCTAAAAATGGTTCTAAATTTTCCTTGGCAGCTTCCCCAATTACCGAACCCGCCCCCTCTTCGTCAAAACGATACACCATCACCCGATCGAATCCCGTTATTTTTCTCACTTCTGTGACAATGGCGTTACTCAATTCATCCAGAGTCTTAGTGTTCTGAATTTTGCTAACTGGGGTTTTAACTAATCGATAGAAATTGAAAAAGTCACAGATTACTCCGCCGTAAAACGACGGAGACGGCACGGACCGTTGGTCAACTTCTTCACTGGGTTCAGTTGGTTCTAACTCAACAATTATTGTTTCCCCGTTGCGATGAACGATACCATTAAAAGTCAAAGTTCCCCCATCGCGCTCAATCTTGAATGGTAAAGGATTAACATGGTCAAAGTCTTCAGATAAACAACGCTGAATTGCTGTAACCTGTTCCTCCCCTAAAAATTCCCTTAAAGGCTTACCCAACAACTCTTCAGGTTCAATACCCAACATCTCAGATGTATTAAGACTCACCTGCAAGATCTGGTATTCATCCGCCGAAACCGCCAACAAAACCCCATGAGGTTGAATGAGATTAGGAATATGAATCGGTTCGCGGTCGCAATTGGCGAGATCGACATCTGTTAAATTAATATCGGTAGTTGCTGCTAAAATCTCTGGAGATGTTGAATCTGAAGACATAAGAGAATGAGAACTAGTACTAAGTTATTTATTATAAAGCGATCGATCAATGAGAAGGATGAGTGGGTTTAACTGTCAGGTTTTAATTGACGAATATGAAGGGACAATTACCCAAATTCAACTACGGGCAACAACTATGAAAACTTATGATGGACGGGTAGTTTATATTCCCAATCAGGAGGTATTTCAAGCCAGTATTATAAATAACACGGCTTCTCCCCGTCGTCGTAGTTCGGTTATGGTCGGAATAGATTATGGCGAAGATCTTAGTGGGGCGATCGCCGTAATTAACAAGGTATTAGAAAGCAGTACTTGCACCCTTGCTTGTACTTCTGCTTCGTCATCTCCCAAACTTTCGGCTAAAGCAGATAGGGTCATATCTTCATGTAATAAAAGAGAATATAAAAGATAGTGGTCTGCTGATTCTAAAAGTGGTAACTTGCCTAATCTGGGGGTTTGGGCGACGAGAATTTCTGGTTTGGGTTGAGTTTCATCTTCTTGGTCTACTGCTTCATAATGAATTGATTTGAGAAACCCTTGTACCGCTACAATACTGACTCCTTGAGAAATATCCTCTAGGATCTGGAAATAGTGATCTTGATTATCTTTATCGCCATCTAAAAGTTGTTTATCAAGGCGCGGCTTGTCAAAAGTAATATCAAGTTCTTCGATAATCGGAGCGAGCCATTCTTGTAATTTTTCTGGTGCGATCGCAGGTAAGGACTCTACTCTGCCACAATAAGTTTCCAGATTATAAACCAAGTTGAGATATTCCCAGCACACTTGACCTGAACCAATAATCCAAAAGCGATTTTGAGAACCATCGCACAATAGCGCTCGCAGATAGTCAATTCCCTCTAAACCCTCAAGAGAACGTAAAAAACACCAGCTAAGATTGGGAATTACTACAACTTCTAACTTCTGGGTTTTTGAGTAGTTTTGGCTAGATTTTCGTTCGATATAATGCTCTAATTTAGATTTAATACTTTCGATCTCATCTGGTCTGGCAGTGAACGGTAACAGTTTTCTTTCCGCACGTCAAAATGTAATATATTGAGATTATATTTTCTGCCTAGGTAAGCGATCGCTAATAGCGAAATCTTTAAGTATAAATACTCAAGAAATAATTGGCGAAAATATCCCATAGGCTTTGATTAAACAACGCTATTTATCTGATTGGACAAAAGACAAAACTAAGAGAAAATGATTTTAATAAAAATAATTGTTAAAGCTTTATTTTAATGAGTCAATTAGCCAATATTGAAGTCCAAAATCTTAATCATTTAGGAATAATAGCAGGGATAATAGATGAAATAGGAATAGTAGAAATAATAAATGAACAGTTAGGTATTAAACCCCAAGAAAAGTTAAATAGCGGAATAATTGTTAAAAGTCTTATTTTAAATGCCATGGGTTTTGTCTCCAGACCCTTATATTTATTTCCGCAATTTTTTAACGATAAAGCGACGGAACATCTCTTCGGGGAGGGAATTTATCCAGACTATTTTAATGACGATAAAATTGGTCGAGTTATGGATAAACTCTACAAAATAGGATTAACTAATATCTTTCTATCAATTGCTTTAGTAGCCTTTAAAAAATACGGAATCGAGCGGAAATATTCTCATTTAGACTCGACGTCGATCTCAATACCGCGGAGATTATACTATTTGTCAAACTATAATACCAGAAAATTTAGAGCCTGTACCTATCAAAATAGTTCATGGGTATTCAAAAGATAAGCGACCAGATTTAAAGCAATTTTTAATTAATTTGATAGCAAGTGGAGATGGCGGTGTTCCTCTATTTTTAGAATGTGGCAATGGTAATGATAATGATAAAGCCAAATTCGCTCAATTATTATCTAATTTTAAAAAACAAGTAAACTTAGAAACTATATTTGTAGCAGATAGCGCACTTTATAGTGCCGAAAACTTATTAGTGATCGAGCATTTAAAATGGATAACTAGAGTCCCGTTATCAATTAAAGCGGCTCAATTTTATGTAAGAGAAACTCTAGATTCTGAATTTAGTAAAACCGATATAGAAGGTTATAAAGCCGTCGAGAAAGAGAGTAATTATGGAGGAATAAAACAAAAATGGATAATCATAGAAAGTGAAACCAGAAAAGAATCTGATTTAAAACAGTTATCTAAAAGAATTGTTAAAGATGAGTTAAAAGCTAATTCTTTAGTCAAGAGTTTATCCCAGAAAAAATATAAAAATAGAACAGAAATTGAAGCAGTATTAAACTGTGAACAAAAAAAGCTTAAATATCATAGGTTAGTTTTAAAAGATGTTTCAAAAACAACAGACAAAAAAACCAATAAGACAGTTTATAAAGCTACGATTATTTTAGAGAAAAAATCTAAAAAAATAAAAGAAGAAAAGAAAAAAGCGGGTCGATTTATCTTAGCCACTAATGTTTTAGAGAATTTAAGTCCCTCTGAAATTCTTACGGCCTATAAAGGACAACAATCTTGTGAACGCGGATTTAAATTTCTCAAAGATCCTTTGCTTGGTGCGTCCTTACTCGGAGGGAACCTCCGAGCGGGCGCTCCGCTATTTTTTGCCGACAGTGTTTTTCTAAAATACCCGTCAAGGATGGAAACTATGGCGATGTTAATGGGGTTATCTTTATTAGTTTATACTATTGGCCAACGGCAACTTAGAGCCTACCTAAAACAGAACAATACAGGGGTTAAAAATCAATTAGGAAAAGTAACAGATAACCCCACTCTGCGTTGGATATTTCAATGTTTCCAGGGGATTCATGTAGTTATTTTAAATGGGATAAAGCAAATTGTAAACTTGACTGATTCTCGGTTGGAAACTATTAATTACTTCTCTGAATATTGTCAAAAATATTATATTTTATCTGGTTAATTAATCCTTGTTGCTATCAAAAATTTTAATTAGCGTAAAATTTACGCTAATTAAATATTATTATTTTTTGGCGGCAAGCTATTCTCAATAAGTCATAATTAATGATAATAGTTCGTTGTTTTTATCAGATTTGAGGATTTTATCCTTCGCCGCAGGGTGCGCTCTTCCCCTGTCTAAAGTCTGAGAGTAGATACTTTTATAAAACTACAAATTGAAGTGCGTAATGGAAACTAGTAGCTCCGTTTTTAGGAATGCCGTTACCGTTGCTGCCACTCCAGATTCTATGGATTAACCTGACAACAGACGGTTTACCCGCCCTGGCTCTGGGGGTAGAACCGGCAGAACGCCATGTCATGGGTCGTCCTCCCTATTCCCCTAAGGAGAAAATTTTTAGTCGCGGGCTGGGCTGGAATATTATCTGGGTAGGCATCCTCATGGGTCTGGTTTCCTTAGTCACAGGTTACTGGTATTGGCTTCACCACCATCCTACTTGGCAAACAATTGTGTTTACCGTTCTTACCCTCTCCCAGATGGGGAATGCCCTAGCCATTCGCTCCGAACGGGACTCCCTTTTCCAAATTGGCTTACTTTCCAACCTACCGCTTTTGGGAGCAGTAATCTTAACCCTAGGCTTGCAACTGACAGTAATCTATGTTCCCTTATTACAGCAACTTTTTCAAACCACAGCTCTTTCCCTGGGAGAACTAATGGTTTGTCTGGCTCTTTCTACAGTCGTTTTCTGGGGTGTTGAGTTAGAGAAGTGGCTGTTCCGCCGTCATCTGTTGAGACCACGATTTTTCTCAATTAAACATTAAACTCTTAAGAAACACATTGTGAAAGACTTACCCAGTAACGGTTATAGTTTTATTGATAAATGTGTTTATTTTATTTGTTATGGAGCAGTGGTTTAACTTATTAATTCAAGTCGCCCAACCAATTTTGACGACTTTGGCTTATACAGGAACTAATATTTTTTTAGATACTGTTCAAACTGAAATCAAAAATCATCAAAACAAGCAAGCTAAACTTGCTTTAAAATCTTTAGGTCTTAAAAAAGACCATACTGCGGTCGCGCAGCGCCTCGCTGGGAGCGAGATCGCCGAACAAGTATTGCAAAATACAAGTTTAATTTTCGAGTCAGATGGGGCTGCAAATAATTCGCTAGCAGAATCAAAACAAGCAGTTAATGGTTATTCATCGGTAACTAAGCAGAATTTTTTAGGACAATTAACTCAAAAAGCAGAAGCAACAATCTTAAAATTACCAGAAATCAATAAAAGTTTAGAATATTGGCCTCTCCGCTTACTACCTAGTCAATTAATCAATCCTCGGCTCGATGATTGCCCAATTCCTTTAAAGATTTTAATCGCCCCTCCGCCACAAATCTTAGAAGATTTTAAATCTATCGGGATAGAAGTTCAAGAAATCGAACGAATATTGGCGCAAAACTTACGAGAATTTCTCGGTCAAAACTATTCTTCTCAATGTTCGGTAAGACCAACGGAATTTTTAGGAGGAGCTTGGAATCATAATAATTTTCATGGGGAAGCTAGTATTAAAGTTTTATTTGGGGCTCTACAAACAGAGCCTACTTTAATTTTAGAGACAGAAATTGAACGTAATTATATTGTTTTGCGGTTAGGTTATTGGGGTGGTCAACAAAAGCAATATTGCTATGAAACTCTTTTAAAATTACCTTATTGTAGTCTTTTAGAAACATCCATTAAAGCCAGAGCCTTAAGATGGCAAGAAACTAAAAATAAGCTTTTAGCATTGGGCAAGTCTCCTGAAAAAGTAGCACAATTAGGGGGAGATAATGAAGTTAATCTTGCTATTGTCGAAGAAGTAGCACAATTACAAGCAGCAGGTATTGCCACCGAGGAATTAAGTTTTGCTTATCAAGTTAATCGCCAAGATTTTGAATATATCTGTCAATTTTTAAGTATTTGCCAATGCCTTGTCGCTGGTTGGGTTACAGATATTCACTATTTAATCGAAAATAATCTTGCGCCTCATTTGCCTACATGGCTGCCACAGTTGTTGGGAGAATCTGGGGGTGAAGCGGAATTTTTACCAGCTATTATTCGTGCTAGTATCTCTATTTATCAAAGGGTATTGCAAATATTAGTTCAAGAAAGACCTAACTCCATTCCTCGACTGAGTTTAAAATTAGCTCGCAGTCTGCTCAAATTTGATCTCTCTCTGGCTCAAGAACAAATAGAGTATTCCTGGCAGCATTGGCTGCAACAGCATCAACTATCTCCAGCAGCAACAAGAGAAAAATTAGATTTAGATACAATTCAAGCTACTATTACTAAAGAAGATTGGGAATATTTGGTCAGCCTTCAAGCTTGCTTACCTTTACTCGATGATCAATCTGGCATTGCACCTATGCAAGAAATAATCAATACCCTGTGCGATCGCGCAGCGCCTCGCTGGGAGCGAGATCGCTGTTACAGTTCCTATTCTCAAAAGGTCGAGCATTTTGCCCTCGACTACACTGTCACAGAAATTTCTGGTCAAGTTTTCTGCTTATGGTTAGACTCAACTAACTGTAAGCTAATCGGCAAAAGCGCTAACAAAACCCTCGATCTCTGGCAGCTAAAGCGCAGAAAAGTGCAGTTATCTCCTACCCATCAACTGAAAGGATATTCGGGTAAGGCGATCGCTATGACTCTCAGTCC
>JASJEK010000167.1 GCA_030064915.1 Xenococcaceae cyanobacterium MO_234.B1 | reverse complement strand
TTAATACTTATTCATTGGGCAAATGATTTATGGCTTAGAGAATATGAAGCATCATCGGAATTTTTAGAACCATTAATTGAGTTAGTGTTTTGGGGTACTATTGCCTGGATAACTTCTCGGATCATGAGGCAATTTATCCGCGTCTATGGCATTAGGTTATTACGCCAGTCAGGATTAGTAGTCAATGAAATGCTGCTGGTATTTGAAACCTTAGCTAATATTGCGATCGGATTTATTACTGTTGTTATTTATGCTGAAACTCTCAAGTTTTCCTGGTTGAGTTTGTTCGCTGGTATATCCCTTGGTGGAGCAGCTATTGGTTTGGCAGCATCTAACACTGCTGATGATTTTCTAGGTACTATATTACTGTATTTAGACCGTCGGTTTCTGCCAGGAGAATATATTCGCTTACCCGCATCGAATAATGGTAGAGCCGAAGAAATATTTGGTCGGGTTGAGTCGATTGGTTGGCGTTCAACAGCTATTCGCGTAGCTGGGAAAAATACACTCTATATCTTATCTAATGCTACACTAGCGCGGGATGAAATTGACAATGTCAGTCGAGGCAAAAAAGTAATGGTTTTAATTTATCTAGACTTTATGAGGAAGTTAAAAGAGCGGGAACAAGCATTGATAGAACAGGTGATTATCGAGAGTACAGCAAAATTATTTGGAATTGCTTCCAACAGCACTAGTGTAAATTTTACTCAGGATTTGGAGCATGATAATATCAGAGCGATGGTGACTTTTTCCATTTTGGGGTCAACGGAAAATTCGATTGAGTTGAGAAAGAATATTTTAGAATCTACCTATGATGAAATATCAGAAAAATTGCGGGATTTTGGGATTGAATTTGTGGCACAAGAACCCAATATATACGTCGAAGCCCCAATTACCATCTAATTAATCTTGGCAAATCTTTCAGTGACAAATCTTTCAGTGACAAATCTTTGCACTTTCTTAATATTTTATGGTGATGAGTGACGGGTCGATAATTTTTGAACGAGAAATTAACCTGTATTCCTTGTCTTCCCTAGTCTTCCTTGTCTGAATAATATAGGTTAAATCTAAAAATCATCCCCTTGTAACCACGAAGTTTCGCCTGTAGCGATACCGCGATAATTTATTGAGTAAAAAACTCATTTGTAGTATTATACGAAAGAGTACATATTCTAATTCTATGGGACGCAGGGAATGCAGCCTGGGTATAGCTAAAGCTACATGATTGTTAGTGTCGCCGGTAATGGTGAGCTTTAGTCTAGTAGCATATTTAACTTATCCCGAATTCAAGTTAATACAAGTAATAACTATTGTGTGGAGTAAGAAACATGAAGCTTTTGTCTAGCATTAAGATAGCGACTATCACTACAGCTACAATAACTTTTTGGGGTCTTCCCGGACTGGTTCAGTCGGTAACTTTTTCCGATGTAAATAATGATACCCTCTATCAAAACTACATTTCAAAGGCTGCCGACAGGAAAATTGTTGAGGGGTTCCCTGATGGTACTTTTAGACCAGAGGAGAAAGTAACTAGAGAGCAAGCTGCTGTCATGATTTTCAAAGCGATTAATACCATAACTCCCATCGATATCAACGCAAGACCCGCCAACAGAGTAGTGCGGCCTTTTAAGGATATGACCGATGATCGCTGGAGTGCCAAAGAGATTAATTGGCTACAGTGGAATCTTTACCCAGCAAATACAACCATACTTACGGGAAATTTTCGCCCTGAGGACCCCATTACTAGAGTAGAGTTAGTCGATTTCCTCCGACGGACAGGAGAATTCTTGGGTAGTAGACTCAATGGAGATCCAGACCTGCCCCAACCTGAAGCGCCCATAACTTTTTCCGATGTGTCTGGATACGATAAAGTATTAACGATGCAAATGTCGGCTTTTTGCCGAGTTGCTGCCCCTCTAAATGAGGAAGGGGAGGCTTTTGGGCCTCAACAACCAGCCGATCGCGCTTTTACAGCAGCAGCGATCATACGGGCACTTGATTGTGGTGGTTAAGACCCTAATTAGGGTTTGGCGCTATTGATGACTTCAGATTACTTGTCGGATTCATCGTCTTAAAGGGAGGTGCCGAAAGCGGAGGGAGCGGGTAAACACGGGAGCTCAAATTTAGCCAATAAAACTTCTCAGACAACCATAAGGAATAGTATTTTCAGCCAACAAAACAGGAGAATAAAGATTCCAGCTTATATCCAATTCACCTTAATTCACGTTAATCAAGTAATAACTAGTAATAACTATTGTGTAGAGTTAAAAACATGAAGCTTTTATCTAGAATCAAAATAGCGACTATAGCTACAACTGCAATAACTTTTTGGGGTCTTCCCGGACTGGTTCAGTCGGTAACTTTTTCCGATGTTGATAATGATACCCTCTATCAAAACTATATTTCAAAGGCTGCCGACAGGAAAATTGTTGAGGGCTTCCCTGATGGTACTTTTAGACCAGATGAGAAAGTAACCAGAGAGCAAGCTGCTGTCATGATTGTCAAAGCGATTAATACTATAACTCCCGTAAATCTCGACGCAAGACCCACCAACAGAGTAGTGCGGCCTTTTCAGGATTTAGAAGCAGATCGCTGGAGTGCCAAAGAGATTAATTGGATGCAGTGGAATCTTTACCCAGCAAATACAACCATACTTACGGGAAATTTTCGCCCTGAGGACCCCATTACTAGAGTAGAGTTAGTCTCTTTCCTACGAGGGACAGGAGAATTCTTGGGTAGTAGACTCAACGGAAATCCAGACCTGCCCCAAACTCAAGAACCCATAACTTTTTCCGATGTGACTGGATACGATAAAGTATTAACGATGCAAATGTCGGCTTTTTGCCGAGTTGCTGCCCCTCTAAATGAGGAAGGGGAGGCTTTTGGTCCTCAACAACCAGCCGATCGCGCTTATACAGCAGCAGCGATCATACGGGCACTTGATTGTGGTAATTAAGACCCTACTTAGGGTTGTGCCCTATTGATAACAGCTTAGATTTTTAGACTCATGGCGATCGCATTTACAAAGGCGATCGCTTCTAATATGCAAATTTTGCACGTAAACAACCCCTCCCTGTTACGCAGAGGAAGGGGCTTTGAAATCAGTCAACACGGCGATTGGATATGCTCTTTGACCAAGAGCATCCCTCGCCGTCAAAGCTAAGTGTTTACTAGACCTGCTTAGTCGGAATCTGTTACAGACGTACAAATGTTTCCCTAGTTTGTACCGCTCTAAACCTACTGATTATAGGTGTTGCGTAATGGCAAGAAATGCTGATTTCGATGGTCTTAGGGACTTTTTACTCACATGAGGTTTATCACTTTATGAATTCAAGAGTACCAGTACTAAACCCAGATAGCACACCAGCTATGCCTACAAAGGCTAGTCGTGCTAGGCGTTGGGTAAAAGATGGTAAAGCCATAGGCAAATGCAACGATCTAGGCATTTACTATGTTCAATTATTGGTAGAACCATCAGATACTAAAACACAGCCTATATCGCTAGGTTGTGACCCTGGAAAAAACTATAGTGGCTTTGGAGTCCAATCTTCCATAGCTACCTTGTTTCGAGGTCATGCTGTATTGCCATTCCAAAGAGTCAAAGAGCGTTTAGGTTCGGCACGTATTAAAAATGGCAAGGTAATCAAAAATGTTCGAGGTAGAGCGTTACAACGTAGAGCCAGACGCGGACGCAGAATTAACCGTAATTTACCTTTTGAGCTAAGAAATCATCGCCAGAAAAGGTTTAATAACCGCATTAAATCTAAATTACCACCATCAATACTTGCTTCTAGGTTAATGGAAATCCGCATAGTTAAAGAATTATGCTCAATTTTTCCTGTTGCCGACATAGTTTATGAGGTAGTCAAAGCTGACGTTGATTTAACATCAGGTCGCAAAGGAGCAAAATCAGGTAAAGGTTTTTCTCCTGTTATGGCTGCCCAATATTGGTGCATGGAGCAATTATCTAAGTTTGCTTCTGTTACTCCCATGTGTGGTTGGCAAAAAGATGGCAATGGGACAAGTCAAATCAGAAAATATCTTGGTTTGTATAAAGACAAGAAAAACAAAAAGAATCCTGTACCAGAAACTCATGCAGTAGATGGTGTAGCATTAGCAGCTAGTAAGTTTATTAGCTTTAAACCCTTTGCTACTAAAAATAGTCGCGGTCATGATTGGCAAGGGACAGTAACTATTACTGACTCAGTATTTAGAGTTATCACCAGACCCGCTTATTTTCGTCGTGCTTTGCATTTTGATAACCCTCAGTCTGGAGGGATTAGAAAACGCAAAGGTGGAACTATTACTCCGTTTGGGTGTCTTGGTGCGCGTTCCTTGGGCGATGAAGCATCGCCAGGGGTGGATAGGGGGGACTTTTCTGGTTTGATATTTTGCTTCCCACAGTTGATGGCGGTTTGTTGAAGTCCCCCCATCCCCGCGCACCGCTTTCGTGCTGGAGATTATGTAGAAGCAGAAAAAGCAGGTGTAACTTATCGTGGCTGGATTGGTGGTTTTACTAATACTGACAAGTCTAAAAAGCTTAGTGTATATGACCTTAATTGGAAGCGCATAGGTCAGTTTTCTCTCTCAAAAGTTAAGTTGCTACGGAGGTCAAATAAGTTATGTATTGCAAGAGTGGCACGCTCTACCTCACGCTCGCTACTGCGTTGAGCCTAGGGACTCACGCGGTAAAGTTGAGCCACGTCAGTTTAGTTTTATCGAACTTAACATTTGTAACAGAATATACTTTTTTTTTATGTTGGGAAAGCCAAGCTGATAAATGTTAAGTAATATAGTTTATTCATACTTGCTAAATCATTTACGAAGTATTATGGTAACAGCATTTGATTAGGATTTATAATAGTTTTTTGAGTGGATATGTTGCGTAAGACTCATGATTAAGAAAAAAAAACCTAGCACCTGGTTTAGCCAAAAACTCTTAGGTGCAGTAATCATACTCCCTTTGTTGGTCAGTGGTTGTGGCAGCAAAGAAGCTGAAGAACCTGAAGTCAAAGCTATTCCGGTTAAGTTACAAACTTTGGAAAGTGAAACCCTGATTGACAGCAGTAGGTATGTGGGAACTCTCGAAGCGCGAGGTAGGGTGAATGTAGCACCGCGAATAGATGGTCGTATCATCAAAATTTTCGTCCAGCAAGGTGAGCGCGTGCGGCGGGGACAACCCCTTATTGAGTTGTATCCGACCCAAGAACAAGAAAGTGTAAATGCAGCTACCCAAAATATCAATGTCGAAAAAGCTAACCTGATGCAAGCTCAAGCCCAACTAAGGACAGCAGAGGCAGACCGAGCCAGGACGGCAGCAGAAGTTGAACGGGCCAGAGCCGATGTCCAGGACCTGGAAGCTGAAGTAACACTTGCCCGAATCAACATCAGGCGGTCTAAATATCTGGTGGCAGGAGGGGCTCTACCTGACCAAAGCTTAGATGATACAACCCGGGATCTCGAAACTAATATTGCCAAGCTTGAGGCTAGGAGGGAATCCCTTAATGCCAGTATCAAAGCTCTTGAGGCAGCCGACAGGCGAGTCGAGCAAAACCTAGCTTTGGTAGATAGTCAAAAAGCATCAGTTGCGCGAGCCGAGGGAGAATTAGGCGCTATTCAACAAGACTTGGTCTACAACACGATTACAGCGCCAATCGATGGAGTTATTGGGAATTTTAACGTAAAAAAAGTGGGAGATACAGTCGATCTTGGCGAAATAATCACCACACTTACCGATAATGAAATTTTCTACCTCAACGTTGGAATCCCTACTGAATATCGCTCCCAAATGAAATTAGGACTGCCAGTTAAAATTATCAATGGGGATGGCAGTGACGGAATTACAGGTGAGGTCACCTACATTGAACCCGTAATCGATCAGAATAGTCAAACTATGCTAACTAAGGTGACTTTCAAAAATGATGGAAGCCTTAGAGATAGAGAGTATGTTCAGGTTAAAGTCATTTGGGATGAGAAACCAGGGTTGTTAGTCCCTACTAGAGCCATATCTACCGTAGGTGCCAACAAATTTGTCTTTGTGGCAACACCAGGAGAAGGAGAGTCGGGTGAATTAGTTGTCAAGCAGAAACCACTTAAACTCGGCACTATCCAGGGTCAAGCATACCAAGTTATCTCTGGGGTTGAAGAGGGAGATAGAATTGCTGTCTCTAGAATACTCGACCTCAAAGATGGCACGCCGATTACTGAGGCAACTTTGACTAGCGAACAGCCCCTAGAACAATAGTGGGGAATTAAGGAGATGAGGAATTGGGATAGAAAGTTAAGGGAGTGTAACAATTGTTATATTAACTTTGCTTTCTCCAAACCAAGAAGCTATCTTAAAATAACTTCTGAGGACAAATAACTCCTAATCTCAGCTTAAATTGAACTTTGGACAAATCCAAAATCCACACTAGGGATAGTGGTTCAAGAGCTGAAAATCAGCTCTTGAACACAGGACCTGTAACATTATGCCTGTAACATTTGTCCAAAGTTCAGGCTTAAAAATCCTAATTCTAAAAACTGATGTTATTTTCCATTGCCACTCCATTTATTAAACGACCGGTTTTAACGACCGTCTGTACGATTCTAATTATTCTGGTGGGAGTGATTGCCATGGCACTCATGCCTATGGCTAAGCTCCCAGAAATTGCCGCCAAGCGGATCGCTGTAACAGGAAACTACACTGGTGCTGATGCTAAAACCACCGTTGATAACGCCACCATTGTGATGGAAAGGAAAATCAACGGGGTGGTTGGTGCGAAATGGATGGATTCTTTCACCGACAACACTGGTAACATAACTATTAACACCAGCTTTCCTGTAGAATATGATATGGATGTTTCCCAGGTACTGGTGCAAAACCGAGTCTCTCAAGCTCAACCAGACCTGCCAGAATCAGTTAACGCTACAGGGCTCACAACCGAGAAACAATCCCCCAGTTTTACCCTAGTCTATGGTTTCTATTCAGAAAAAGACGAAAACGGGGACTACCTCTATGACAAAATTTTCATGTACAACTACATTGACCGCTATATCTGGAACGATATCAGGCGGATTTATGGGGTAGGTAGACTGGAACTTTATGGCAGTGATAAATATGCGATGCGGCTCTGGGTAGATCCTGATAAGCTGGCTGCCAGGGGCTTGACGGCAACGGATGTGATTGACACCATTGAAGAACAGAATATTGAAGTTGGGGCCGGAGCCATCGGTAAGCAACCAAACAGCGCCGAGCAAGAGTTCGAGTTGCCCCTAAAAATCATGAGTCGGTTTGTAACTCCTGAAGAAGCAGAAGCCCTGGTAGTGAAAAAAGGGAAAGATGGGGAGCTAATCAGAATTGGGGATATCGGCTGGGCGGAAATGGGCTCAGAAAGTTATGATACGGCTGTATACCTGGACGACAATAAACCTGGTATAGCTATGCTGATCTATCAACTTCCTGGCACTAATGCGATGGAGACAGCCAATGCAGTAAAAGCTAAATTAGCAGAGCTGGAAAAAGATTTTCCTCCTGGCTTGAAATATGCGATATACCAGGACAACACCTTGTTTGTCACCGCCTCTATCGCAGATTTGGGAGTCACCCTAGTTCAGGCGATCGCTCTGGTAGTTTTGATTATCTTCATCTTCTTGCAAGACTGGCGCACCACCATCATTCCCGCAGTTGCCATTCCTGTAGCTATGCTGGGGGCAATGATTGCTGCGAAAGGTTTGGGCTTCAGTCTCAATCAGCTAAGCTTGTTTTCCTTAGTACTGGCAACGGGGCTAGTAGTAGATGACGGGATTGTGGTAGTAGAAGGGGTCTCAACTAAGTTAGAGCAAGGCATGAGACCGATGCAGGCAGCTCTCGATGCGATGGAGGAATTATCGGGAGCTGTGGTCGCTACTTCTTTGGTGTTGATGGCGGTGTTTATTCCTGTTTCTTTCTTCCCCGGTCCTACAGGGGTGGTTTATAAACAATTCGCCCTGATTATGGCTGCTGCGGTGGCATTTTCCACCTTTAACGCCCTTAGCTTCTCCCCAACCATGTCAGCGGTCATGATGAAAGCCCCGGAGGAAACTAAAGGTCCTCTGGGTAAATTTTTTAATCTGTTCAATAGAATCTTTGATGCGGTTCGGGTCAAATATCGGCAACTGCTGGAATTTCTGACTCGCTTCAAAACCGCTGTGGTAATTCTTTTTATTGCCGGGCTGGTGGCAACGGGCTGGGTTTACCAGGTGATGCCCCAAGGATTTATCCCCGAAGAAGACCAAGGCTATTTCTTTATGCTACATGAAACACCTCCTGGAGTTTCTCTCGGATACAGTGAAAAAATTAGCCAAGAGATACTGCCAGAAGTGATGAAGTTCGAGGAAGTTGAGCATGCAATGGCCGTGGATGGTTTTTCTTTTGAGGGTCAGAACAGTAACAAAGGACTTTATTTCGTCAAATTGCGTCCTTGGGACGAGCGACCTAAGGCTAAATCATCTGGGTATGGTGTTATGCAGCGACTAGTCCAGACATTAAAGGAAAAAGTAGGTGGAGCCAGGGTTGTTACCATTAATGCCCCTGCTGTGGATGGTATGGGTGACTTTGGCGGTATAGAAATGTTCGTTCAAGACCGCCAGTTAAAAGGCATGGAAGCACTGGTCGATAACGCCCAAGCAGTTCTGAAAGCAGTCGGTGAGCGTCCAGAAATCGGGGCTTCCTTTACTACTTTTACTTTCGATAGCCCGATGATGAGAGTTTATATCGATCGGGATAAAGCCAAGGCGCAGAATGTTGACATTACTGTAATTACCGATACTTTACAGCTCTATCTAGGCTCCAGCTATATCAACCAGTTCGTGTTTGACGGACGACTGTATCGGGTTTATGCCCAAGCAGACTATGAGTCAAGGTCTAACCCCGGAGATCTTACTAAACTCTATGTCCGCTCTCGGGATGGAGCAATGGTTCAATTGAGTAACATCGTGGAAGCGGTACCAGTCTCCTTTCCCCCCATCATAACCAACTTTAATACTTTTCCGGCGGTTAAAATCGTCGGGCAACCCGCACCAGGCTATAGTAGTGGGCAAGTCCTCGCAGCTATGGAGGAAGTAGCGCAGCAAACCTTGCAACCAGGCTTTGGCTATGACTGGATAAACGCAGCAGCGGAGGAAAAAGCCGCAGGGGGAGCTGCACCTATTATCTTTGGTTTGGGCTTTGTAATGGTATTCTTGGTGTTGGCAGCTCAGTACGAAAGTTACATTGACCCCACTATTATTATGCTCACCGTACCTCTAGCTATTTTGGGGGCTCTGGGGGCGATTTGGTTCCGTGCTGTTTTTGTCCAAGCTTCACCTTTAAATCCAGGAGCAGGAATCTGGCCCATTCTGAACAATAATATTTACGCTCAGGTGGGTTTGGTAATGCTGATTGGGATGGCAAGTAAGAACGCCATTCTGATTGTGGAATTTGCTAACCAGTCCCGGGAAGTAGGTATGAGCATCACCGAAGCAGCTATTAATGGTGGGGAACAGCGTTTGCGCCCGATTCTGATGACGACGTTTTCTTCCCTATTCGGGTTCCTCCCCTTGATGATTGCCTCTGGTGCTGGAGCATTCAGTCGCTGGTCTTTGGGAACTGCTATTTTCGGGGGACTGGCGATCGCTACTGTTTTGAGTTTGCTGTTCGTCCCCAACCTGTATATTATAATTAAGAACTTTGAAGAGCACATCTTGAAAGGAGGTAAACCACCCAAAGGGGGCAAACCTGGCAGTCCAAAAGAGCCTCAAGGACCCAACCAGCCTCGGGCTCCAGAAGATCAGCCTATCCCTAGCTTGAAAACATCCACTCAGAATGAGTAGTAAATAGAACAATTACTAGGGGAAAGAAAAATAAAATACCAGTTCTTTCCCCAGTTTTTGGTTTTTTCACCGGTTTTTTAACCGGTTTTTTCACCATTGTTTACCCAGGAGCGAATTTAGGATTAATTAAGATGTTTAAAGATTGGAATTTTGATGATTGGGCAAATCATATTTTGTTTATATTCACTGTTTTAGTCATACTTTATTCTTTTATCTTTGCGTGACATCCTCCTGACGCTGAATTCTTCGATTACAGCGCGGGCTTCCCAATCTCGCGATTAGGTATTGCTACCCTCTCTTGGTGCGCGTTCCCTAGCGGAGGAAACCTCCGCTTTCTTCGCACTGCTGCGCCACTTATCTAGGCAGAATGCCCCCGACAGCCCGACGCTCGACTCGAATGGTGCTGAACCAAGTTCAGCACCCGCTCGCTCGACTTGATAGCCAATTTCTTTCCCCCAGAGTC
>JASJEK010000024.1 GCA_030064915.1 Xenococcaceae cyanobacterium MO_234.B1 | reverse complement strand
GTAGTCCCAACTTTTATGCCGTTTTTTTCTGCGATATTTTCCATTTTATTACCTCATTATTTGCTGAAAATTTTAATTATCCGGTAGGGTGGGCATTGCCCACCCTACTAATTGACCAGGAACAAGTCTTTGTGTCCCATCAGTAACAATCGCGTCTCCTGGTTGAAGTGTTCCCCTAACTAAAACCTGTTCTCCGTTGGTGTCTAATACTTCTATGAATCTGCGTTCGACTTGATAAGATTCAGTATTAGTTACAGAAGTTGAATCATTGTTATCTACTGCAACTACAGCATAACAAGACCATAAACCGCGATTGCTCTTGACTAAAGCTGTTACTGGTAGCCAATAGCCTTCGGTAGCAACGGTTTGAGTGATTGGTAAGCGAGCAATTTGTTTAGGGGAGACTTGAGCGGTTGATTCTAGCTGCAAGATAACTGTACGAGTACGAGTGGCTGGATCGACTTCCGGTAAGATTGATTTTACTTTAGCTGGATAAGTTTTTCTCCCAATTTCTACTACTTGCCGACTCTGAGATGATAATTTACCAGCGACATCAATCGGAACACCTATTTTTACTTCTGGTTGGCTGTCTTCAACTAGACGTACAATTGGTTTACCTGTCTCAACTACTGTCCCCTCATCAAAATAACGAACAGCGATCGCGCCAGAAAAAGGAGCTTTTAGAGTGCTTTTGGCAATAGTAATCTCTAAATCGGCAATTTGAGCGGATAATTGGTCAACTACGGCTTTTTGTGCTGCTATTTGTTCGTAACGAGTACCGTTGAGTAATTCTGCTAGATTACTTTGAGCATTAGTCAGACGTTCAGATAAAGCTTGAGAGTTAAAGTCAACTTCCTCTAATTGTTCCTTAGAAATTGCTCCTTCGGTATAAAGATATTCTCTGCGATCGCTCTTTAGCTGTTCTAATTCTAATTGCTTCTCTAAATCTCTAACCCTTGCTTCTGCTGCTGCAATTTGTTCGGTTCTCGCACCGTTTTTTAGTTCTGCTAGTCTGGCTAATGCTTGCGCTTTTTGAGCAATTAAAGAGTCCCGCTGTGCTGTAAGATTGCTGGTATCTAATTTAGCTAAGATTGTCCCTGTGGTAACGCGATCGCCTTCATCCACCAGTACTGTTACTAATTTACCACCACGTTCAAAACCTATTTCACTGGTACGCATTGCCACTACTTCCCCTGTATAGCTTTGTACTGTTTGGTAAGTTTTGGCTAATTGAATCTGGATTGTCTTAACTGGAAGTGGCTTAACTTGAGTTTGTATTGGAGTTGGAGAATTATTCGGCTCAAACTTGCCATCAAATTTACCAATTCCCACACCAGCTAGTAAGAGAATCATGCTAGCTGAAACTATCTGCCATCTTTTTAGTTGCAGAGAATCTTTTTGTCTTAGTGACAATAGAGATTCTTCTATTTGAGATGATTGTTCTTGTTCCAGAAATTCTGGTATAGACTGCTGATTCATAGCTTCATAGCAGAGAAAAACGGTTACTTAATATACAAAATGTATTTATTCAACAAGTTGCATATGCAAATAATGGTATACTCAACTTATTGAATATGTCAAGCTAATTTTTTTGAAAGCTCTTAGGTGGTTGATTAGATAAGAATTCAACCAATTCTTAGCACTGTTTAGACGGCGGAGTATTAGACTCTTAACAGCTAATTGATAACTTTACAGACGTAACATATTACGTCACTACTGATAACTGATAACTGATTACTGAAAATGTCACTAGCCCACACAATTTTGGCAACACTAGGAGATGAATCCTACAGTGGATACGATCTATGGAAGAAATTTTCTCAAACCAGTAAATACTATTGGCAAGCCAGCCAACAACAGATATATCGAGAATTAGGCAAATTAGAAAAAGAAGGTGCGATATCATCAGAAATTATCCCTCAAGAAGGTCGTCCTGATAAAAAGCTCTATCGTATAACAGAAAAGGGGATAGAAATACTTAAAAACTGGCTAGTAGAACCAGCCGAACCAATGGCAATCCGTGAAGAGTTACTAGTTAAAGTGATTGCAGCCAAATTAGTCCCAAAATCGGTTATCTTGCAAGAAATTGAACGTCATCGTCAAATTCACGCTCAACAGTTATCAGTCTACAAAGAAATAGAGCAAGAAAAATTTCCTGACGTTTCCCAATTATCTTATGAAAAAAAATGTTTTTATCTAACCCTACGTTGTGGTATTCGTTACGAGAGTTATCGGATTGCTTGGTGTGAAGAAGCGATCGCATTGTTAGGTGAAGATTAGACTTGTTGTATAAGATTAGATCAATCTCGGTAGCGACGTAGCATGCTACGTCGGTACAGTAGCAAGTAGCTCCAGTTAATAGACGAGGATTGGTATTATGGTATTTGAGAGTTACCCTCAGAAACAAAAATTAATATACTGAATGAAGTGTGTAATTATCTAAGCTATCAGTTACAACAATGGAATGGCGAGAGATTTCAGGGGGTTGGGTATATCTTCCCAGACAAGAAATAAAAGGAATTATTCATTTTTTGGGAGGGGCTTTTGTGGCTACTGCACCCCAAATATCCTATCGTTCCTTTCTAGAACAAGTCGGTCAAGAAGGATACGGCATTATTGCAACTCCTTTTCTCAATACTTTTGATCATATTGCGATCGCCCGTGAAGCTCTCAACCGTTTTGAAACTATATTAGAGCGTCTCCAAAAAACCAATTCCCTTGGTAAAAGCTACGTTCCCATCTATGGGATCGGTCATAGTTTAGGTTGTAAGTTACATCTCATCATCGGTAGCTTATTTGAAGTGACAAGAGCAGGTAATATTCTCATTTCCTTTAATAACTATCCTGTTCGTCGCGCTATCCCTTTTGCCGATCAACTTCCTGTTGATGCTATTTTCGATTTGGAATTTACTCCCTCTCCTACTGAAACTAATCAATTAATTGCTGATGACTATGGTATCCGTCGTAATCTTTTAATTAAATTCAGCAACGACGACATCGATCAAACCACCAATCTCAATCCGATTTTAAAGCAACGCTTTCCTGACGCTATTGCGATACGAACTCTTCCTGGTAATCACCTTACGCCCCTAAGCCAAAATATTGCATGGCAAACAGGAGATGTTTTTACCCCTCTAGACGCGATCGGACAATGGTTTAAACAAGAGTTTTCTAAAGATTTACCCCGTCTGCGAAAAGAAGTTTTATTTTGGTTAAATCCTGTCTCCTTTCTTTAGAAGCTAAAATTACTTTATGATTATCAGTAATACTATTGCTATCTTTCAAAAAGAATTTCAAAGTTATTTCTCCTCCCCCCTAGCCTATATTGTATCAGGAATTTTCTGGCTAATTTCAGGAATATTTATGGTAGGAATATTATTGGGAAAACAAGGAATTATCAAGCAAGTATCTATTAGCGAACAAATGGGAATTCCTACTGCCCCCATTGATGTAACTTATATTTTTTTAAACTCTTTTTTAGCTGTTATTGGAACTCTTTGTATATTTATTTTACCCATACTTTCTATGGGTCTTTATTCCGAAGAAAGGAAAAGAGGAACTCTAGAATTATTAGCAACTTCCCCTATTAGTAATTGGGTAGTAGCCTTGGGTAAATTATTGGGGGTAATTGCTTTTTTTACGATTATGATATTACCTCTATTACTTTATGAAATCATTATTTTTGATGCTTCCAAACCTCCAATACCTCCAGCAGTTCCTTTACTAGCTCACTTGGGATTAATCTTATTAGCTAGTGCCATCTTATCTTTAGGAATGTTTATTTCTTCTTTGACAGATAGCACAATTATATCAGCAATTTTAACTTTTGCTTTGGTTCTATTTTTGTGGATTATAGATTTATTGGCTAATAACATTGATAATATTTTCGGAAAAATACTACAAAAAATTTCTTTATTAGAAAGCTATAATAACTTGGTACAAGGAGTTTGTGATACTAGTAATTTAGTTTTATTGTTTAGTTATATTTTTTTGGGTTTATTTCTTACGGCTCAATCTATAGAAAGTTTACGTTATACCAAACAATAAAACCTACCTTACTGTAAACTGTTACGCTTTTAAAATTGGTATTATAGAAAACCAAAACTAACCCAGGAAGATGCCAGCTAAAAATCATCTCACGTCAGAGCAACAAGAAAATCAAAAAATAAAGTATGTTACTGGTATGTCCATGGAACTCCAGATAATTTAGCAGAAAGCCACAGAAAAACCTGCTTCAGAACGCCTCAGAGGGATTTTAGCCAGTGGGGGGAGTTTAAAAAATCTGTAAAATACTCTCTATTTAGGGCTTTCGTCATTTTTTTTAAGGGG
The DNA here is from genome assembly GCA_030064915.1 of Xenococcaceae cyanobacterium MO_234.B1. Classification (GTDB taxonomy): domain Bacteria; phylum Cyanobacteriota; class Cyanobacteriia; order Cyanobacteriales; family Xenococcaceae; genus JASJCP01. The sequence continues at coordinate 12,392 of JASJEK010000024.1, read as the reverse complement.
AAGTTCTGTTATTCCTAGTTTCAAAATTGACGAACACTAGTCGTTAACTTTTGTTTACAAACAGTTTCTCAAAGTCAAAGACTTTTGCTAAAAATTCACATTTTGTTGTTACTTCTTGATATAGATTTTAAATTTATTAATCTTTAAATTTATGGTTGATCGTCCTCCCATCCGAAAATATCCTGATCTGGGAGCATTTACGGTAGAACTTTCTATTTTGATGCCTTGCCTGAATGAAGCGGAGACATTAGCAACTTGTATTGAAAAAGCTAAAAGATATTTAATTGAGAATGATATAGCTGGAGAAATTATAATAGCTGACAATGGTAGTACTGATGGCTCTCAAGCAATTGCCAAAAGCATGGGAGCAAGAGTAATCCATGTTAGACAAAAAGGATATGGTAGTGCCCTCAGCGGTGGTATCTTAAGTGCAATTGGTCAATATGTGATAATGGCTGATGCTGATGATAGTTATGATTTTAGTAATCTCGATCCCTTTCTCTATAAACTGCGCCAAGGTTATGACTTGGTAATGGGAAATCGCTTTAAAGGCGGAATTAAACCAGGGGCAATGCCATTTTTACATAAGTACTTGGGTAATCCTGTTTTAACTTGGATTGGCAAATTATTTTTTGCCAGTCCGTGTAACGATTTTCACTGTGGGCTACGGGGTTTTAGAAGAGAAGCGATTGCACAGTTAGACTTACGGACAACAGGAATGGAATTCGCTAGCGAAATGGTAGTTAAAGCTACTCTTAATAAGATGCGAATTACGGAAGTTCCTACTACCCTATCTCCTGATGGTCGCAGTCGTCCCCCTCATCTCAATACCTGGCGCGATGGTTGGCGACATCTTCGGTTTCTTCTGCTTTATAGTCCCCGTTGGCTTTTTTTCTATCCTGGTTTGTTACTAATGCTGATGGGTTTAATTAGTACTGTTGGTTTTATTTCAGGACCTAGAATACATACTTTACTTTATTCTTCAGCAGCAATTATAATTGGTTTTCAATTAGTTACCTTTGCCGTATTTACTAAGGTATTTGGCATTAACGAAGGCTTATTACCTAGGGATGCCAAATTAAATCGCCTTTTACGTTATTTCAATTTGGAAGGAGGATTAATCACTGGTGGTATTCTTCTATTGTTTGGTTTCGTTTCTTCTGTTTACGCTTTTATCCTCTGGGAGAATAATTCTTTCGGCGCACTCAACCCAGTGGAAGCAATGGGGATCGTTATTCCTGCGGTTACTACCCTTGCCCTCGGCTTTCAAGTTATTTTTTCCAGTTTCTTTTTGAGTGTTTTGAGCTTGAAACGTATTTAATTATCTAAAAGGAAAAAATAATGAGAAAGTTTCTCTTGGGAATCTGCCTGCTTGGCCTGCTTTCATCAAATCTGTATGCCCAGGAGTTAAAATGGCACCTCGTCTGGTCTGACGAGTTTAACTACGAAGGCTTACCTGACCCGACCAAGTGGGATTATGAGGAGGGATTCGTCCGTAACCATGAGATGCAGTACTACACTCGGGCAAGAGAGGAAAATGCCAGGGTCGAAAATGGAATGTTGGTGATTGAAGGACGGAAGGAACAGTGGAAGAACCCAAAGTACAAAGCTGGCTCCAAGAAATGGCAGAATCAACGTGAATTCGCTTCCTACACTGCCGCCAGTCTGATCACTCTGAACAAGGCAAGCTGGAAGAACGGGAGAATAGAAGTTCGAGCCAAACTTCCACATGGCGAAGGCATCTGGCCGGCCATCTGGACACTCGGCGTGAATTGCTTACAAGTCGTCGGCTGGCCGCAGTGCGGGGAGATTGACATTATGGAATTCTTTGGAAAAGACCCGAACGAAATCCAAGCAAATGTACACTATGCAATGAACGGCAGGCATCGCTGGAACGGAAGGAGACTGCAAACCGACAAGCCCTATGCAGATTTTCACATCTATGCTATTGAATGGCATCCTGATCGAGTCGACTTCTTCTTCGATAGGACTAAGTACTATACGTTTACCATCGACAGCGCCGGCAAAGGCAAGGACAACCCCTTCCGCAAACCCCACTACCTCCTCATCAACCTGGCACTTGGGGGAATTTGGGGTGGCCCCATCGATGATACAGCCCTGCCCCAAAAGTACCTGATTGACTACGTGAAAGTCTATAAAAGGATGTAGGAGCGAGTGTAATACCAATTCACAAAATTCACCCTATTAGGATTTTCTTATTGAATCCCATTATAAGCGCGATCGCCTGTTCCCGAATCAACACCCCAGCCTTTTACCTCATCTACACCACCAATCATATAGAGAGACTGTTCAGGATAATCAGAAAACTCGTCATTCAAAATGCGATCGCATCCAGCTAAAGCATCCTCTAACTTAACCATCTTTCCTGCTAAACCCGTAAACTGTTCGGTGGTAAAAAAGGGCTGAGTGAGAAATCTTTCCAATCTGCGGGCGCGATATACTGTTTGTCGTTCGCTTTGGGCTAATTCTTCTAATCCCAACATGGCAATAATATCTTTTAGTTCTTCATAATTAGCCAGAGTTTGACGTATTGCTTGGGCAATTTGATAGTGGCGATCGCCTACTACTTGGGGAGTCAGCATTTTAGAATCCGACTGAAGAGGATCGATTGCAGGATAAAGTCCTTCACTAACCCGTTTACGAGATAAAACAATAGAAGCTGAGAGATGAGAGAAAGTATGCACCGCAGCAGGATCGGTAAAGTCATCGGCGGGAACATATACGGCTTGAATGGAAGTAATTGAACCCGATGCAGTATTGCAGATCCGTTCTTCTAGTTCGGCTAACTCTGTAGCTAAAGTAGGTTGATAACCTACCCTAGAAGGCAATTGCCCCATTAAGCCAGATACTTCTGAACCCGCTTGAATAAACCGAAAAATATTATCGATCGTCAGGAGAACATCTTTGTGTAAATCATCACGGAAATATTCTGCCATAGTTAAGGCTGCGTGTCCGACACGGAAGCGTACCCCAGGAGATTCGTTCATCTGTCCGAATATCATCACCGTGTTATTTAGCACTCCCGCTTCTTTCATCTCCCGATAAAGTTCTTCTCCTTCCCGCGATCGCTCGCCAATACCACAGAAGATACTTACTCCCTCGTAGCGACTGACAACGTTGTGAATTAATTCGGTAATTAAAACCGTTTTACCTACCCCTGCACCACCGAATAATCCTGCCTTTCCGCCTTTTTCCAACGGTGCCAGTATATCGATCGCTTTAATCCCTGTCAGAAAAATATCCGTAGTCGTAGCGCGATCGCTTAAAGGAACAGGGGTAGCATGAAGCGATCGCCATTTTTCTACAGATAGTGGTTCTTGACCATCAATTGTTTCGCCAAAAACATTGAACATCCGCCCCAGTAAAGGTTCTCCCACAGGCACTTGTAGAGGATGACCCCGATCGATAACAACCGCACCTCTGGCTAGTCCTTGAGTCGAAGTTAGTGCGATCGTTCTGACCAAATGGAAACTAAGATAGGTCATTACCTCCAGGGCTACCTGTTTATTTTCTCCTGCTGTTAATAAACTATGGAGTTCGGGTAATGAATGAGGAAATAAAACATCAACTACACTACCTCGAATCGCAATTACTTTACCTTGATTTATTATCATGCTATTGACTATAAGAGTTCAGAGTGACCGACCGTATCCCGCTGACCGTTCGCGTTCGCAGAGGTTGTTATGATTTTTCAAATAAAAAAGCTAGCAGAGAGTATGATATTTCTACTAGCTTATTCTTGGCAGATTAATTATTGTTTCTTGAGCAGTTCTCACAAAGCGTCAGGTACAGTTTAATACCCTGGTTTTTGTTGATTGCGGTGCGTCCGCGGAGCGACTACCGTGTCTGTCTCCCGCGTCGGACGTGGCGTATAAACTTGAGAGGGTAATTGACGAGGTCTCCTCGCCAATTCAAGACCCCCGTTGGAGGAGACCTCCAAAGACAGCCACTCTGCAAGAGGCAAACGGGGCTTATAAACTCCGCAGCTACCGCTACGGAAACAGCCAGCCCCTTGGAAACGCGCACCGTTGAGGCGTACCCCCTAAGGAGCGAGAATTGCTATATCTAAATTACTTAAGAATATTGTTATCACTCATCAGAAGGCTCACCTTCAAAAGGCTGTACTCCAGTTTTGGGATAGTCATCATCAGTGGGTTGAAAAATCCTGGCGACTCCCTTCAAGATAGATTGAACCGTATCTTGTATCCGTTGGAAAATATTCATGTGTTTCACTTCCTTAACTAATTATTCAGCCAGAAAAATCCTTGTAAATTTTTATCTTGCTAGGGGATATTCTCAAAGCAATCCTTCACCTCCAATAGTAATTAGTCTTTACCTTCTCTAGTTTCAGATTAAGCAAAAATGTTGAAGAACTTGTGAAGACGATTGGGAATAAGTGACTTCTCTCGTAGGGTGAACCCTACGAGGTTCATCCCTCATAAATTGATTGTAACTCGCTTTCTTGAACAAATTACTTTCTTATATCATTTCCCTTTAAGATTGCTACAGATGATTGACGCGGAGATACGGAGAACCCGAGATTGATACATAGCATATTTAAAGTAATTTGATATTACTTAGGTCGCGCAAGATTACTTGAGGTTTCTGAATTATTACTGTTATTAGAGCTATGGGAAAGTTTTTCCGAACTATCTAAAGTCACTAAGTTAGGGTTGATTTCAACTTTATTAGCATTGACCGCTACAATACCGCTAGTACGATAAGTAACCCCGCGATATTTAAGCTCAACAATAGGCTGAGCAATTAAAATCCTATTCTGATGTGTCTTTTCCCAAGGCACACTGCGATATGTACCAGTTGCGATAAAGTTTTTAATAGGTTCTTCATTATCCTGCTGTGGTCTCGCTGGCTGCCATTTTACTTTTCGACAGCGTTCTAAATATTGAACGATGTTGATTGCCCAACAATTGTCTAAATGGTTAATCCTATATCTGCGCCAAAAGCTAAAGGGATTGATAAATTTTACGTAGGTATCAGGACAAAATAATTGCTGGAAATATTGACTAATAGGAAAATTGACTTTGATTTTTTGTTCTCCTCTGATAGTCATGGACAAACCTCCGATAATAGCTTTCATCCTAAGATTAGGCTAATAATTTGAAGAACTTGTGAGGCAAATGAAGAGGCAATACTATTCGGTTAACTTCCGTTACCTGTTGAGACAAGTAAGGGGATCAGGGGAAGGAGGCTCTTAAGGGGATGTTTTTAAGATTTTCGGTTTAGTGAGGTCACTTCTCGAACGAGACGAGGTTTAATTTGATTTTTTCGTTGTTCTTCACAAGTTCTTCAAATTTCTTTTCTAAATTAGACAAATACATTCTATGTTTATATTCCATGTTTAAAAAAGTATTGAGGATATTCAAAATGTTAGAGCAATTAATTAATTTTCTGCGGTCGGAGTTAGGGATTTCTGCTAACGCAATTTCTCTAGCACAAAAAACTAAGACTCTAGAGCCTTATACCTTACCAATAATTCTCTGGCAATATGGGCTGATCGACAAAAAACAACTAGACCGCATATTTGATTGGTTAGAAAAAGCGGTATTGCTGAATGGGTAATGATGACATAGAAGATAACAAGACAAAAATCGACAACTGTACTTAGTTAAAATAGATGAAAACCTATACAGAATATTTATATTCTTTTGCTAATTTCAGCCTAACACTCAGAGTTATCGAATATTTGCGTAATAACTATAAATCAACATTAGACTCAGTAGCAGTAGTAAATATCATTGATCTTTGGCTGGTTAAAGTTAACCTAAAACCTTCTATCAGTATTGACTCAGCTACAAACCTCCAAGCTTTTTTGAGTGAAATGGGAGTTTCCTATCAGCCATCAGTACAAATAGTAACAGCTTTGGCGAGATTAGAAGATGGAGAGTCGCCAACTGCAATAATGAATCAATATCAGTTAGTAATTGTGGCCTATGGTGAACCAGAAAAAGAAGAAATTGAGGTTTTCCGTCAGCAAATTATAAAAAGACTGGGATATTGTCCGCAAAATATGCTTTGAAGCAGGACAAAATTTAACTCCGTGAGCGGGAAGTCCCCCGATTTATCGGGGGACGGGGCTTTTAAAGGGCGGAAATAAATTCCGCCCGCAGCCCCTCATGAGAGCGAACACGATAAGTCATCGGTCATAGGTTTACAGTTTTGATACCAAATCTTCTTCTAAATAAAGCTTGCGGTCGTTGTACAATATTTTTGGGCGCAAGGTATGAACCTGAATTGACCCAGGATTGGGAACTACCCAACCTAGATGCTCGACCAAAGACAAATACCCGATTGGCGGGGGCGACATACCTAGGGAAATAGAATAAGAACTGAATAAAAGATTGGTAGTAGTACCCAGGGACTCTGGGGGAAAGAAATTGCCTGTCAAATCGAGAAGCGCGGGGATGGGGAGACTTTTCTGATTGGATGTTTTACCGCCAATAGTTTTCTTTGATAACTTGAAGTCTCCCCTATCCACCCCTGCGCGTGAAACACGCGCTAAGGAACGCGCTTCGATGTCGAGCTGTCGGGGAACCAACGGTGGGAGATGTATTATCGTTTGTACCAACGTGTTCTAGATAAGTGGCGTGGGGCAGGAATGCCTATTCGTGAGTGTAGGAAGCCTGCGATTTATCGCAGGAGGATGTCACCTTCAACTCTATAGTTGCAAATAAGGAGATTAACATGGCAAAGCGAGTTTCGGTCGTTTTAAGCGAAAATATTTCTAAATTGGGCAAAAACGGTGATTTAGTAGAAGTTGCCCCTGGTTATGCCCGTAATTACTTAATTCCTGAAGGTAAAGCCATTATTGCTACCCGAGGCATTATTAAACAAGTAGAACAAAGAAGGGAAAAAGAAAGACAACGCAAACTAGCAGAGAAACAAGAGGCAGAATCAAGAAAAACTGCACTCAAGACCATTGGTCGTTTGGTTATTCGCAAGCAAGTGGGAGAAGGAAATGCAATTTTTGGTACAGTTACCACTCAAGAAGTAGCGGATATCATTAAACAACAAACTGGAATGGAAGTCGATAAAAGAGGCATTACAGTTCCCGATATCGGTACTACTGGTATCTACGAAGTAGAAGTAAAACTACATCCAGAAGTAACCGCAACCGTTAATATAGAAGTCGCACCACTCTAAGTAATTTTATTGAAGATTGTGGATAAAGCGATCGCACCTACCAGAAAAGAGGGGAGAATTTCTCACCCTCTCTTTTCCACTATTAATAGATATTAATAGAATAGGTGCAGGAATAAGTTAATCTCTGAGACTGGTAATAAGTCCATTCATAAACATTATCAGTCTCAATAATTTCATGTTTTCTTCCTGTTGCTGGTGAATAATTGCTTTGTACCTGTAAATTAAGTTCACGCCAAAATTTAGCACGATCTATTAAACTTTCTATCTTGTCTGCTTCAGTCATTAACATTGTTCTAAATTTTAGATTTAAAATCTAGTCCATCGAACTGACGTTAAATAAGTTATAAATCTGCTCTAAAATATATTCCTATATTTTACTTTAAACTCCTTGTAGTAATAATTTTTTTAAAAATTTTATCACTACAAAATTATCTATTTTTTTAATAAAATATCTTCCGTATTAACACCGAGATAATTTTATTTTTATGTTCAAAATTTAATTAAAATTTTAAAAAAGTTTTAACTCAGCTTCACCCAAAATCGGAACCAACTATTTAAACTTTTAAAAGAACATAAAACCAGAACTCAAGTGTTTATGAGTTGCCTAGTTCTCAATAAATTTACAAGAACAACCAAACAATTCCAATTGGTTAATTCTTTGGACGGAGGTTCTCAGTTCTGTTGGATTACAGGATATCACTCAAGCCGAATTTGTTGAGTAAATTAGAATCAACTGATTTCATGATAAATCTAATATCTCAGATGCCACAAATTTAAAACTTAGTTCTTAAATATAAATATGCTAATATCTAACAACAAAATCAGTAAAATAATTTGTCTTACAGGCATTACCTTAGCTCTTGATTTTTTAGTTTTAGGTAATTCTTTTACCACTCAAGCCCAACCTTCAAAAAATCAGGAAAACTCTCTTCAGGTTAGTTATGAAGGATTACCTTCTAACCGCAGAGATGGAGGAAGCCGAGGCAATTGTATAGCTAATGGAAAAGATTTTGTTGCCTTAGTTCCCGACCACCCCGTTAATGTAACCGCATCAATTTCTTCTCAGCTATTCTTTTATGTGCCTCAAACTGAAGAACCGAAGACTATTGAATTTGTTGTCAGAACTCAAGAAGATCAACTAGTTCACGAAGCCTTTGTCCAAACAACAGGTCAAGCCGGAATTATGAGTGTTGCTATTCCTGAGCAAGTACAAGAGAATGTCAACCAAATAGATGGAGATTACCATTGGTACTTATCGATGATTTGTGACTCTAACCAACGCTCCAAAGATATTGTTTTAGAAGGATGGATTGAATACGTGGAACTTAACAATTCTGTAAAAGAAAGAATTGATTTATCTACCGATCTAGAAAAGTCCCATTTATTCCAACAGGAGGGTGTTTGGTACGATGCTCTTTCTGTCTTAGCTGAAACCCAAAAATTAGATTCTGATTTGAGATCTATCCAGACAGAGTGGTCACAACTTCTCGAATCTATTGGTTTAGGAGAGTTAGCATCTGAACCTTTAATTAAAGCTGAAACAATAGACCACTTCTACTCAACATCCCTAAAAGAGTAGTAAAGATAGCGGCGAGAATTCGTCCCTGCCTTTTTAAGAACTTGGCTTTGTGTGTTGCTTTGGTCTCTTCCAACCTATGCTAATTTAGTTAGATACAAGAATACTATTTAAACCCATGAACCATAAAACTTTATCTCTAGAGGCCCAATTTGAAATCGAACTTCTCAAACGCTATCTGAAAAATCATTCCCACCCAGAACAAGAAGCTCATCGATTAGCAGTCGCCCACTTCGAGGATTACCTAGAACTGGTCTGCAAGTACCAAAAACTTGAAGCTGAACATAAAAAACTTGAAGCTAAACTTCAATCTCAATCTCTTTAATGAGACAACATTAGATAGTGTCTTCGCCAGAACAGTTTAACTAACGCATAATGGGACTGCCATGATGATGAACCAAGTACCATTTTTGGGCCATCTTCTGAAAGATATTAGTCGCCATCGATTGTGCTTTCAGTTTCCTGCCTCGGCTCGACTGCAACACTGTTTCTCCGACTACTACATAGGCAAGGGCTTGGTCAATTTCTATTTTGATAATTTCTAGCTCTATTTCTAAGAAATCAGTATTCTGAAAGATCGATTCCCAGGAGGCTCGAATCATCTCCCATCCTATCAGCACTCGACCACCAGGGTGAATGCACAAACTGCTTGTACCTTGCCACCACAGAAGACTCATCGCACTAATATCTCTCTTGGAGAAAGCATTGTAAAAAGCTTCATTACTAGCTAAAACTGTTTCTTTGTCCGATAAATTAGTCATGAGCAAATTTGACGGCTAAGTTTATTCTTCAGCATAACTTCAGCATAAGATAAGAAATTAGATCCCACCATTGTTTTGAAGAATGCGCCGAACTTAAGGACAACCTGGTACTACGATATCTCGAAGAGAACACGCCCGCGATCGCTTTTTCTAACCTCTAATCAACCCAAAAACCCGTTCCTCAGTGTTATTACTCCAAAGTTCCATTATTTAATAATAAAGTTCCATTATTTAATAATATTGACATTATTTAATGATATTATTTAATGATATTGAGTAGTGCGCCTGTAGCTGCCCCAGTAGCTGCATTTTCGCCAACACTACCATCATCTATAATTACTCCAGTAACTACATTGGCAGCAGCACCAACAGCAGCATCTTTAACAGTACCACCAACAGAATTATTAGTGCTGTCGTGAGTAGCATTGACCGCAGCACCGGTAGCTGCACCTTTAACAGCATTACCTACAGCCGAACCATTATTAATAATTTCTCCAGTAACAACATTGGTAGCAGCACCAATACCAATATCACGGAGTAAATCATCAGCTACCGCAGGTTGAGCTCTAATTACTAGACCTGATAGCAAACTAGTAGCAATAAAGCCTGGGAATATTCGAGCAATTGAATTGAATCTTTTCATCTTCTTTTTAGAGATATTTTTTGAGATGTATAGTTAAAAAGTTAAAGAAAAAAAGTGAAAAAATCGGTAGTAAATAATCAACAAAATTTAGAATTAATCTTTATCGGTTTGATAACAAACTTGTCAATATTTTACCTATGACACATCAGTCAAAGTTTGAGGAGCAGCCAGAACACGCATCCCTGGACTTGCTTCACTTCCATCAAAATATAGAATTTGCTAATAACTGGAATTTAGATTTAATTCTTAGCTAAAATCTATCTAGTTGAAATGGTTAACGCTTGCAGTAATGGAACAAATACCGACAGTTCAAAGTACTTCTGGGTTACTCCGAACCATCCGCCAAATAAATGGTGTTTTGCGTCCTCTAAATTTTATGGAAGAACGCAACAGAAAATATGGAGATTTTTATCAAATTACTTTCAAAAATGCTCCACCAACCGTTATGACTAGCAATCCCCAAGCGATTGAGGATATTTTTACTGCTTCCCCAGATACATTTGAAGTAGGCAAAGGAAATCAAGGTTTAAATTTCTTAGTAGGAGATAATTCTTTACTTTTATTAGATGGGAAAGTACACAAAAATCGCCGACGCTTATTGATGCCTTCTTTTCACGGAGAATCTTTACAAGAATGTAGCCATAAAATAGTATCTATAACCCGAAAGGTTTGCGATGGCTGGCAGCTAAACGAATCTTTTAAAGTTCGTCCCTATATGCAAGAAATCACTTTGCGAGTCATTTTAAACGTGGTATTTGGTATCGATTCAGGAGAAAAATATGAACGCTTAAGAGTATTATTGACTAAACTTTTAGAAACATTTAATAATCCTTTGAGTTCTCTTTTGATATTTTTCCCTACACTGCGAAAAGATTGGGGTAAATTTAGTCCTTGGGGGCGATTTCTATTGTTAAAAGAAGAAATTAGAAAGTTAATTTACCAAGAAATAAAAGAAAGGCGCGACTTATTGGCTTCAGGAAAATCAGAGCGTCGAGACATTTTCAGTTTATTATTATTAGCAAAAGATGAAAATGGTAAGGGAATGACAGATGAAGAACTGCACGATGAATTAATAACTTTATTATTTGCCGGACACGAAACCACCGCTTCGGGTTTAGCTTGGCTTTTTTATTGGATTCATTCCCTTCCAGAAGTTCAAGAAAAATTGCGCTTTGAATTAGATTCTCTTGGAGCAAATCCAGATTACAGGGAAATAAATAATTTACCTTATTTAGATGCAGTAATTTCAGAAACTCTGCGAATTTATCCAATTGCTGCTGGTACTTTCGGGCGCATTCTTACCAAACCAATGTCTGTTATGGGATACGACTTTGATCCTAAGACTTGGTTGATGATTTCTATTTATTCCCTTCACCACAGAGAAGATTTATACCCAAATTCAAAACAATTTAAACCAGAAAGATTTTTACAAACAAGCTATTCTCCTTACGAGTATATTCCCTTTGGGGGAGGAAATCGTCGCTGTTTGGGATCAGCTTTGGCATTATTAGAAATGAAATTAGTTACAGCTACAGTTTTACCACGCTTTCAATTAGAATTGACTAGCAAACGTCCGATGTTACCAGTGCGTCGTGGTTTAACTCTTGCCCCTCCGGCTTCTTTCAAAATGGTAGTAAAAAATAAAATAACGTGAGGCGCGGAGTTGGGAATTCTCAGAGATCACGCTGCAATACTATTCGGATAAGTCAGAAACTCTTGTTGGGACTTGGGTTCTGGTGTCGCTTTCAAATCCAACCACGGTGTTGACATCACGACTTCCCCTCCTGGCTCCCCTCTTGGGAGGGGTTGGGGGTGGGTGACATCACGACTTCTGACATCACGACTCCACTCTTTAGTTTTGGTTCTTAACTCAACAGTATTGGAGCACGCTGTACCTCTTAGTCATGCAAATTGCTGTAATTCTTTTGAGCAACTGTCCACCAAGCTAGACCATAAGACTGAGTAGGTTCATTGAGTTGGCGACGGTGATAAACCCGAATTTTATAGTATCCCGTGGTGGGAACTGGGCAAAAAATATGTTCCACACTATCTTCAGTACTCAAAGAAGAACAAGTATTTCTTAAATTGCTCTCTTCATCTGCTGGCATAAGATAGAGATCGAGATTATTTAAACCGCGATCGCGGAAAGTTTCTCCCATATTATATTTCCCGTTACGGTTGAGGTCATTGAGACTCACTAAGCGATCCCAAGCTAAAGTAATAGCAACAT
>JASJEK010000023.1 GCA_030064915.1 Xenococcaceae cyanobacterium MO_234.B1 | reverse complement strand
CTGGGGCATTCGGGATTTGGATGTTACTACTTCCCGCTATTTGGGAATGCTACCGGTCTCCGGACAGTGGGTGCAACTGACAGTCCCCGCTAATTTTCTCAACTTACAAGGAACTACAGTCTATGGCATGGCCGTCGAGGCTGAAGGTGGTCGTCTAGCTTGGGGACACGCTGGTAAGTCTGGAGCGACTCCAGATAGCGATATTGTCTGGGTTGGTAGTGAGCTTCCCACTGGAGCTAAAATTGGAGAAAATCAAGGTTGGAAGTGGATTAGCGCTAAGGAGAAATTGGATATTTTGACAGAATCTGAGGAACAAATTGCTGCACGTCAGATTCCCTTTGCTAGTACTAGGGCTTTGATTCGCGAAGGAATCAGTCTTAATCAGGCGATTTACTTTATCTCAGATGCAGCAGAGCCGCTTTCAGTCAGCCGTAGTGACTCACTTACAACCTATGTATATCTAGACCCTAATAATCCTCCCCGTCAGCTTGTACTTTGGTGGATTGTTGATAGCAGTCGGATAAATCGTCGGTTACGTCAAGTGTACTGGGGCGAGCTAGGCATAGATAGTAACTCCAACCGCTACATGGGACCTTTACCGATTTCAGGACGTTGGGTTCGCTTGGAAGTCCCCGTTAGTTTGCTGGGGTTGACTGTGGATAATGCCATCGTGGGCATGGCTTTTATTGCCGACGGGCGGGTTGCTTGGGCTCATGCAGGTAAATCGACAGCAGGAGCACCACCAGAAGATGATCAAGTTTGGATTGGTAACCAACTGCCAGCAGAAAGTCGAATCGAGCGCAACGACGGTTGGATTTGGGTGGAACTCAACCCCAAGCTGACCCCCTTTGGTGAACCTATACCTTCTCCACCGCCTGAAGCCATTGTCGAAAATGACTACGGGACGACGATTACCGGAGGAGTAAGGGTAGTAATTGCCGTTGAAGAGCTGAAAAAAACCTTAAAAGAGAAAAGCCCTCTCGACAAAGATGCCGTTAAGTTAGATGCCCTGAAAAACAAAGCAGTTCCTCTAGCAGCTCTTCCTAAAGGACTTGAGATTCCTTTAGAGCTGGCTAACAAAATTCGCTATGATTCCCGACGCAAACTGCTAATAGTTGAGGGGATTCTTTCCGAAGAGGAACGCGAGACCCTAAAAGCTCTACGGCCAGCGGAAGCAGAAGAACAAAACGTTCAAGAGTTCCGAAAAGCTATTGACTTGCTCTTCGATGCAGCGCAACTCGAAGCCATACTCCTAAAAATTCCGGCGACCTTAACTGGCAAAATTCGTTATGACGCTAAACGACAGCTTCTTACAATTCAGGGGGTCATGTCCCTACAGGAGAAAAAACAGCTACTCGCCCTCGCAGAGGGAAACTCCAATGCTGACAAGGAATTTAAAGAAGTTATAGAACTCCTTTACGAGCAATCCCAGGACAACCAAGATTTAGACAAACTTGAGGAGCTGGGACTGAAGAAATTTATCGATTTCTTGCAAGCTAAGATTGACAGTGCGGATGACAAGATTGACCTGGGATTTGTGCAAATCCAGACAAATATGTATCGCATCCGTCAATATATCCTCGGTACTGATGCAGCTAGCCGACTAGCAGTCTCCCCAACCTTGGCCGAGATTGCCCAGCGAAAAAGTGCTGCTGTCACAGAGAAGGAGCTGAGCGACTACATTGCGCAAATCAAAGGTAAAAAAGTTGAGCCAACCGAAGATACAGCAACTGATGTATCTTCATCTACTGCTTCAGCGACGGAATCGGTTTCCCCGACAGCAGATGCCCCTATTTCTCGGGTGGAGATTTCTGGCGCGGAAAGTTCCAGTTTTTTCCCAACCATAGAGAAGACCTCTACTGCTCGACTCTTTGAATTCTCCCGGATTGAGCCTGTTATTGGGCAACCTGTGAAACCCGTCGAGACAGTACAAAAGCAATCTCCTATTGTGGGAGAGGTTCCCCGTATTTTGACTGTTTCCGAACGGCTGCAAGAACCAGCTCCCAAAGTAGCCAGGGCTTATTCTCTAGCCGGGAGGAGGGATATCGTCACGAGTTTGAGCGATGTAGGTATCTTCAAAGGACTGGAGGTACCTGGTCTAGAAAAAGTGACGTTTAGTCAACTGCAAAATCTTTCGGTTAGAGCCGAGATAGTTGCCGAGATTGAAAGTGGAGCATCTGAAGATGCTGTAGAGGACGATGAACTCACCTATTTCTCCTCTGCTGTCAAGGCACTCGATCGCACGGCTGCTGCCCTCCGTTTGGCAGAGAGGCGCACCCAGGAGTACCGAGATATTATTAACCTCTGCCAAGAGGTTCTGGACAAACTCGATAGCCCCCTCAATCAAGCTAATCAGCGTCTCAGTGCGATCGGCGACGAGTTAGCAGAAACTCGTCACGATATTACCGTGGCTCGCTTGCTGTTAGCAGAAGAGCAAGCTCGAATTGAAAGTATCAATCAGAGGCGCGATCGCATCATCGAGGAGTACGTTTCTTTCTTGGTCTTTCACCGCCCTCGCTTTGTCGGTTCGGGGGTGGATGTACCTTCTCGCCCACTCGATCCAGGACTAGTGGCAGCTCCTGTCCCCGCCTGTCTCAGACAACATCAGGCACTTCCTCCCGAGTTAGAGGAGGCGATCGAGCTACTGCGGGAAGCACCGATGAAGTGGTTTACCCAGGTGTCGCCTCTACTAGAGAAGCTCGATCGAATTGAAATATCAACCAAGGCCATTGAGATAGCTCAAGTTGTTGCCACCATCCAGTCTCCTGTCCAGCTTGCGTTGCCGAAGACAGCACCGGGTAAACAGGGACTCGGTCAGGCGATCCAGCGTGTGTTTACTGCCCAGCAGCAGGTGGTCAAACAGTATCGACAGCAAACCCTCCAGTTTGATACCAGTAACTTGGTGAGTCAAAGCTGGACTCAAGTGCGCGATCGCGCTCTAGAACTCCTATCCTGGGGAGACTTGATTGATGGACGTCATCAACGGAACCAAGTTGCCCAAGAAGCGGCTCGCCAGTTTGAGAACGTGGCTCGCATACTTGCCTGTCTCTATAGCAACTTCGCCGAGGTCTTACCGGCGATTCGGCTCGATTGGGCAGAACGTCTCAGTCAATACGATCGACCTGTCAATCTCCGCAACCTGGCTAGCCTGCCTCGCTGGGGTGAAATCGAGCGTTTAGAGCGACAAGAAATGCAAACCCTGGTGGACTGGCTCTATCAACAGGTAGATGCCCAGCAGTCAGAAGCCGTTGCTCTCATCAGCGATCTGATCCGGATCTGCATCCTCCTAGCCAGTCACGCCCCTGTGAATCAGATTATTACAGGGCGAGTTGCCCAAGCCACAGCAACGTTGAATCCAGGCACAGGGGTCGATCTGACCGTTGAACCGGCCAAAGTGCGGGTGGGGATGGAAGTCTTGATGTATGGCAGGGACAACACTGTTGTTGCCAAGGGGGTTGTGGAAAATCTGACCACAGGCTTAGCTCAAACGCGAGTAGTCAAGACTTTTAAGCCCAATCAGCAACTACCAGAGAATGCCCGAGTTCAGTTGAGTGAACCAGGAGGATTTAATCGAAGTCCATTTACCAGTGGGATTGGTGGTCTCAAAATGTCCTCTTTCTAACCTCTTTACTCATTTTCAAAGGCAGCTATATCATGATTATCCCCCTTACCTATCAACAGCGTCGAGTTCACACGGTGCACCTCAG
The DNA here is from genome assembly GCA_030064915.1 of Xenococcaceae cyanobacterium MO_234.B1. GTDB lineage: Bacteria > Cyanobacteriota > Cyanobacteriia > Cyanobacteriales > Xenococcaceae > JASJCP01. The sequence continues at coordinate 13,014 of JASJEK010000023.1, read as the reverse complement.
TGCCCCGTCTGAGACCCTGGTGCGCCGAGGGGCTATTCTCCTCGAAGATGCCTTGCACGCAGCTTCTTTACCGGATGCTGAAGGAGGACGGTTGCTCTTGATTCGCTCCTTAGATGTGGGCAAGATTGACAGCCGTCAGAGTTCAGCCAGTTTGGTCTTGAACGTCGAACAACGCCTCCACCAGCTAGCATCATCGGCGATTCACGCCCTGGATCTAGCTGCACCCAGACAGCCAGCGGTCTATTTTCGCGATCGCGCAGAAGCTTACATTGCTCTGGCCCTCAAATTGGCGCGAGGAGAAAACACCGATGCTTGGTTCTGGCCTCTGGCAGTTCCCCACTGGCAGCCCAATTTGCGGAAAGCTTCAGCTTTCCGCCAACTGCTGTGGGGAGTTGCACAGACTCCAACTGGCATAGTCGCTGTAGCTACTTTAGTGCGCGAACTTCAGGAATATCGAGTGCTGGGACCGTTGCTATCTTCCCTGCGATCGCCTGATGGAGCAGCCCTACTCCAGCTTTGTGGGTGGTCCCAGCTTAACCTACCTCTTTCTTTGGTTAAACTTCCTTCCCCTGCTTCCAAGAAGGTTGTAAGCCCAACTGTCACGAACGCGCTACGGCAGGGGATCGACCTGTGGGGCGCTGAGGATACTCGTTCTCTATGGCTCGCAGCCGTATTGCTAGTAGCAGAAAAGCCCGCTCGGGTGCTAGAGCCTAGATTGATAGAGCGATCGCAAGAGCTCATCAAACGGGTTATCTGGGGGCAGAAGACAAAACAAGTCAAAAGTCAAAAGCACCGAGACCCTGCGCTGTCGTCAGGTGCACCTGATAGCTCGGTCAGAGAGGCAAAAGTCAAAAGTAATCCAAAATCTACAATCCAAAATCTAAAATCAAATGATAAGGATATAGGAGAAAAGCCTCAGAGAACAACTGTCGGGGAAGATCGCGAGCAACTATCCAAGTCCCCTGACGATTTGACAACCTCAAAACCTGAAGGAGAAACTTTTCTGGAGGGGCGACCACCAACTTTATCTCAACAACTGGCAGGAACGCAACCTAAAGGGGAAGTTGCTTTGGGTCATGGTTTGCCTGAAGAGTCGAACCAGAGTCAAATCTCGCCAATTGAAGGAAAAATCCCTGGAGATTGGCGATCGCCTGAAGTGCTGGAGCGATCGGCAACCTCACCTCCTGGAGAAGAAACAGAGAATCTTCTAGGTAAGCGAGATGACAAGGAAGACAAGGAAGATAAGGCAGCACGAAAAGCCACCCCCAAAATATCCTCTCCCTCTTCTTCCCCTGCTTCCCCATCTTCCCTTTCTCACGTTTCCCCCTTTGCCGACAACCCCCAACCAACGGCTTATGCGGGACTCTTCTTCTTACTCCCCCTGCTAAAATCCCTGGGAATAGAGGCATTCTTAGAAGAGCACCCCCATCTGATTGACCTGGATCTGCCCCAGCGACTCCTGTACTGCTTGGGAGAACGCCTTGCCATACCGCCTGACGATCCAGTGCTGGCAGCTTTCACGGAGGTAGATTCGATGGCAGAACTTGAGTCGTGCGAGTTTATGGCACCAATAAGTTGGCGAGAAGGAATCTGTAACCCAGGCGCGTGGGTTATTCGTTCCCTGTCTGGACAGTCAGGTACGCGAATCTTGTGGGATAGCTCTGGGAGGCTTCCCCTGGCTCTGTGGCGCGGTAAGGCAACTGTCCAAGTACGGAATTGGCTGGGGGAAAGTTCTCTGAAAAGAGGTAGGATAATGGCAGCAGAACCAGATTGTCAAATCTTACTTAAAGCCTGGCTGACGGCAATGCGGCGCTGGTGTCGGCGCTATGGTCGCTTGGGGCTGCACGATCTAGTTTGCCGACCGGGGCGCATCTCGGTAACGCGCACCCACGTCGATCTCTTCTTTGACCATCGCCAAGCCGACATCCGCATTCGCAGGGCGGGGCTGGATCGAGATCCAGGTTGGCTGCCCTGGTTTGGGCGAGTCGTTTTATTCCACTATTTGTATGATGCTTAAGTTTAGCTCCTTGGAGGGAGGCTCTCATGGAAGCTGCTGCTGTTGCCAAAACTGAAGAGAAGAAAAAAGGGGCGCACACTGCGTCAGAACCTTTGGCGGAGCCGATGGTTGCTCGGGAAGTCGAGGCGGGAGCCAAGGCAGGGATGCCATTATTTTTGCAAAGGGCTGCTCGCTCTCCTGCTCCGCTATTGGTGCAGCAGCAGGTGGACGAGGAAGAGGAGGCTAATTCTGAGGCAAGACCTGAGGAGGAGCTAGAAAAAGCCAAAATTCAAACAAAGCTGACCGTAGGTGAGCTGAATGATGTGTACGAACAGGAAGCTGACAGTGTTGCTGATAGAGTTATGCGTCAGCCCGATTCAACGGATGAGGAGAAGGAAGACATTGCACCGAGCTCCTTAAATATTTCCCGATTGCAGCGTAAGTGTAAGATGTGTGAAGCGGAGGAAGAACCAGAAGAAGACGAACAAACCCTTCAACGGAAAGGAGAATCTAGCTCCTTTATTCCTGGGCAAGCTCTATCTACAAAAATACAGGCGACAGAGGGAGGAAAACATCTATCAAATTCGGTTAGAGATCGAATTGAGCCTGTTTTAGGAACCGATTTGAGTCACGTCAGGGTTCATGATGACTTGTCTGCAAATCAGGCAGCGAAGTCTTTACATGCTAGGGCATTTACTCACCAAAACCATATTTGGTTAGGCACAAATGAGTCTCCTAGTGATACAGAGCTAATGGCTCATGAAGCCACTCATGTGATTCAACAAACTGCCAATAATCCAGGAGCTTACTTCAATGGAACAAGCAAGAAAACTGAACAAAGCCAAAATCTTCAAATTTTAAACAAAAAACAAACTCTATCCACGTCAGGCAATGTAATACAGCGATGGGAAGGGGAAGAAGTTTGCCGGGAAGGAGAAGATTGGTATGAGCCAGAAGAGACGTTGCAGTGTATTGACCCAAATGCTGCGAGTCCAACATCTACAACGCCAACATGGACAAGTCCACCCAGAGGAATCTCTAGTGCAGATGGGTTACGTATTATTGCACTCCCAGAGAATCATCCAGAGATTAGAGGACGCACTATTTCTTACAATACTGGTGTTCAAAGTCGCCACTATCGTGCAGAAGGTTCTTGGTATCACCGACATGCTGGTCCATGGGAGGTTATCAAGCCGAATCGAACCCGAGAAAATCGAAGAAGTGAGGGTTCAATAGAGGTAGATCTAAATCAAACTGGTCAGTGGATTATCCGAGTTAGAGTCGAGGTAAATCAGCAAGGAAATTACGATTTAGAGTATCGGCACGATGTAATTGATCCGGGAGATTTAGCAGCACGTAATCTAAGTCAACTTACAAAAGTCGATTTCTTAAACTTTAGAGCTCGGCTAGAAATGGAAAGGTTGCGTCTCTCGCGTTACTCAGCGTGGGCGTCAATTAATCAGAGTCGAACCCGCCCATACATTACCTGCGATAAACCAAATCCAGCATCTGTGACAAATGATCCCGACAGAGTCTATCAAAACTATAGAGTCCATCCCAGCAGAAACGCTAACCGATTTAGATGGTATGTTCGTGCAAATAATTCAGAAAGGAGAACTCCAATAAGCTATCGTCGTGCTGGATTTGGCGAGGTAGCTGGTGGGAATCCCAATGCTCGTTCAGACATTACATTTCATCGAGTTGAGATTGACGGGGAACCTGCATGGGTACGCTCTGGTTATCGCTCTGAGACCTCAACTGTTTTTACCTTCATTGTTAGTGTACCTGACACCTATACAATCATTTGTGAAGAGCTAGGTAATGATGGCCGGCCCACTGGCAGAACAGCGCGTTATGTTCAGGTAGTTCTGCCAGCACAAGAATTCCAACGTCTCGAAGGAATTAGAAGGCATATCAGGCGAGTAGATGAGGAAATCACAAAAATCCAAGAAGGTAGTGAAGTTCCTCTAAAAGCCGCATATGTTAACAGCGAGTCAGGCGAGTCCATGACTTTATCGCTTTATCTTGGACGTTCACAAACAAATGAATCTACTTTTACTCTATTAGATTTAACTCCAGGTGTTCCGAAAGTAGAGTATTCAGGGTCTTCTGTTGATGCAGCCCTTAACGAATTCAGTAGTGGTAACTCTTATCCAACCGGTGTTATTGCGCTTGAAGTTCCTAGGAACGAAGCTGGTATTAACCCGCTGAGTCGGCGATTCGATACAACTGGAAGTTCAACATGGGCTGCGTGGTCAAGTGGGATAGGTTGGGCTTCATTAGGCCTAGCAGCTGTTGGAATTGTAGCAGCCCTCATTCCAGGCGGACAGGTGGTAGCTGGATGGTGTTTTATCGCTGCAGCAGGGGCGGGTGCTGCATCTGGCGGGCTAAGCCTCTACGACCGATTGCAACAAGCAGAGGTCGATGCAACAGGTGTAGCAATTGACGTGCTTGGTATTGCGTCAAGTATTTTGGGAGGAGCATCAGCTTTCCGTGCTGCTCGTCACGGAGCCTCAGTAGCATTGGGAACTCGAACGGGTCGTTACCTCCTGTGGGCAGGTTTTTCCACAGATGTATCCTCAGGAGTACTGCTCACAGTCCAAGGGTTTGAGCAAATCGATCGCATCTTAGAGTCAGCAGATCTTTCACGCGGCGAGAAGATTGGTGCTATCGTTCGAATACTTGCGAATCTTGCTTTACAAGGCGGTTTGCTAATGCTTTCAGTGCGAGATTTGCGACAGATTAAGACAAGGTTATCAGGACAACTGGGGAATGAGGCTGTAGACCAACTTTCAAACGATGTAGTTCATACTCTTAACCTTCTAAATGATGATGCACTTCAATCTCTCCGAAACGCAACAGCAGAACAACTAGAGAATGTAGCAGGACTTATTAGAGTAAATCGTGATGTTGCCAACGAGCTGATCCGAGTTTTCGGACAATTCCACAACACTCCTTTACAAACACAAATCCTCAATCAATATTTCGAACTTATTATTAGTGATGTCAACAAGGGCACCTCCTTACTGAGAAGTTTTGGCACATTTGACACCTTTAACAATTTCAGGAATATATTTCAAGCTATAGAACATAGTGATATATCGCGAATGAGATCTGTTTTCAGTGAAACATTTCTAAACTCACTGTCTGACAATATGCGTCGCAGGTATCAACAGTTACTTGAAGATACAATGAGAGGGAATTTAGGACCGAGTGGACCATCTTTTAGTGAGCGATTGGAAGTATTATCTAGGATACATAGTCTTCGTGGAGAATTAAGTCAAAGATTGTCCCAACAAGCTAATGCTCAAATTAACCTAGGACAACGAAATCTGATGACAGGAGATTTTCAAATTAGATTGCCAAATGGTGAGTCAATTGCTGAAAGCATGTTGTCTGTCAGCGGCCGTGATACATCCAATCGCTTGATTGATGACCTTGGAAACTCTATTCAAAATAGAACTATAACCCCAGAAATTGATAGATCGAATCAGAGATTTACCCCGAGTGAAGGTCGTGCCTTCCATGATTCAGAAAGGAAGTTCCTTGAATATATCGTAAGGAGAATGCAGGACGTCTCACAGATTCCTATTAATCGTGGACAATCCTATATCGGACAGGGATTTTCAGGAAGAATTGTTATTCAATCAGAAATGCAGCCTTGTACCTCTTGTCTTGATGTCATTGAAAGACAATTTCGAGATATGTTTGGAAACGATATTAGTTTGAATTTTATCTATGGTGTAAACTATCCTTAAGGGCTTAGTAGAGTTATTATCGTGAAGTTCGAATACATAGAACAAGAAGTCAATACTCTTGATGAGTTTATTGAAAACACTAATTTACAAGTTATCCCCTGTAGTCAATTAGAAATTGATGAATTAGAGAGTCTTTTGCCCTATAAATACAAACTCCCTAAGGCTTATAAAGAGTTTTTGTTGTATGGAGGAAAGAAAATTGAAAATCTCTTTAGAGGTGTTGATTTTTCATATGCAATGGCTAAGACATTAATTGAAAATGGTTATAGAGATATTTATAAAATGCTAAAGCCATGGGATCCTAATGTTGAATTACCTAAAGATTTATTTGTTATCAACGAGCATCTAGGTTCGAACCTTACGTATTTTAGACTGACAGAAGGAGATAATCCGCCAGTATATTTTTGGGAAGAAGGTGAAGGTGGATTGAAAGTGGCAGAAAAAGAGACTGATACATTCTCTGGATTTCTAAAAAAGCGAATTGAAAACTACATTAAAATCCGAAACATTTTGTAAAATCTGCTAAGTCTAAACTTTCTCCTTGCAGTGTATCCAATTTTGAAATAAGCATAAGAACATAGTGAGGGCTTTATATACGATCCGCTCGAACATTTTTCCTGGTGTAACGTAATTTTCTTTTCTGAAATCAACCGCTACATTATTAAGTTTTTATTTTCATACCTTGATTCAGCAACATAGGAAAATAAATTACTGATTTGAGAAAGGCTTTCATGAACCAAAATTTGACCATACAAAGATTTTGCGGTTGCTTATTGTGATCGCTCCCTAACCCTATTCCACTATTTTTTGGAAAAGATACAACTATGGTAATTAATAACCGAACCAGCTCAACCTCAGAACTAGATCCTCTTATAAGCAACTCAAGTGACGGGAAGGGAGGCGATCGCTCCAGCCAAATCACCCTGCGTACCTATGCCCTGGCTGCCCTAGCCGCTCAAAGTGCCATCCCTGATGACCTTAACCAAGCACCCCCAGAAATTCAGTTTCTACGCCATCCATACGAATTAGTCCCCCCAGAAAACTGGATGCAGTCTCTGTCAGCTTATCTCAACCAACCTGCTGCCCAAAATATCCCTCTGATTCAACTGTCTCAAACCTTAGACTTGACAACCCTCGAACTCCTAACCGTAGTCCTCGCCGCTACGGTAGAAGAAGAGGTTATGGTCGGTCGGGCGATCGCTAATCTCCAAGCTCCTGTGGGGGGTTCTCGCCCCACTCTCAGTCTCCTGGCAGCAGCTTTTGCCTCTGTAACTCAGGGAGGCAGTTCTCCCATCAATACACTGGTCAACGGCGTTGCCGTTCGCAGTGGGTTACTCTGCCTTCTCAATGAGGGAGCACCCCTGCCAGAGCGAGCAGTGAAGGTGCCCCTCCATTTATGTCTGGCCCTGAGTGGTGAAGATGGAATTGTATCTGGTACCACCATCGGTCTGGGTAATATTCCCGAAGTTCCCTTACCCGCCTCCATCCTCGACATGGCTCAACGCCACGCCGCTAGTTTAGAGAATTCGAGGCAGGGAGTGCTGGTGTTGCGCACTGGCTCTAAAGATGAGGGGCGGTCAGTGGCAGTAGCGATCGCCCAATACCTGGGCTGCCGTCCCCTATTCCTAGAAACGGACAACCTGACTGGACTAGAACCCTGGTTACTCCTGCGCCAGTTGCTTCCCGTTTTTTGTTGGGAACTGGCACCTGGAGAGCGGCAAGTTTTGCCTCCCCTGCCATTTTATGGAGGACCGATACTGGCTCTGTGCGGTCCTGATGGCAGCGTGGAAGTTGCGGGAGGAGATGCTCTTAACTGGTCGCTACAAGTCCCTTCTAGAGACGAACGGCAGCTCCTCTGGCAGAGAGAGTTGGGCAATCCCGATTTGGCTGATGATCTCGCTCGCTATCACCGCCACTGTAGCGGTCGTATTGCCCAATTGGGGCGGCTTGCCCACCATTACAGTCGCTTAGAGGGACGTACTGACCCCACAGCAGCAGATGTGGTCGCAGCAGCTAGTTTGGGTGAAGGGACGGGGCTAGAAGCCCTGGCACAACCTCTAACCGATCCCATTCCCGATGAAGCTCTGGTAATGGGACCACTGCTGAAGCAGGAACTAAATGCCCTGCTGCTCCGTTGCCGCACTCGCGATGGGCTGGTAGAAGGCTTGGGAGCTTCAGCAACAGCCCGCTACCATCCGGGAGTTCGCGCCCTATTTGTAGGCCCTTCGGGGACGGGAAAAACCTTGGCAGCGGGCTGGTTGGCCACAAAACTAGGGATGCCCCTCTATCGGGTAGATCTAGCTTCGATTACCAGCAAGTACATCGGCGAAACAGAGAAGAATCTAGCCCAGTTGCTGGCGCGAGCGGAGCAAGCGGAAGTGGTACTCCTGTTCGACGAGGCAGATTCCCTGTTTGGCAAGCGCACGGAGGTGCAGCAGGCGAACGATCGCTTTGCCAACGCCCAGACTAACTACCTCCTACAGCGGATTGAAACTTTCGACGGCATTACCCTGCTCACCAGTAACAGCCGAGCTAGATTTGATGATGCCTTTTCCCGGCGGTTGGATTTGGTGATCGAGTTTCCCCTGCCACGCCCGGAAGAGCGCAAGGCATTGTGGCAGTCTCATTTGGGCAAACATCACAGTCTCAAGCCTAAGCAATTCAATCAACTGGCAACAACCGTTGATTTGTGTGGTGGTCACATCCGCAATGCCGTGCTGGCGGCGGCAGTACTGGCGCAGGCTCAGGAACGCCCGCTCTCCTTTGCAGATATAATGAAGGGATTGGAGGCAGAATACCGCAAACTGGGACGGCAATTGCCCGTCGTCCTGAAGAATAATGCTTAGATTTAGCTTGTTAAAGGGAGGAGCTCATGGAAGCTGCTGTTGTTGCCAGATCTAAAAAGAGGAAAAAAAGGACGCCTCTATCATCAGGGAGCTCCAAGAAACCAACTGTTAGTCGGAAAGTCGAGTTGGGAGCCAAGGCGGGGATGCCCTTATTCCTCCAACGGTCAGCTAGCTCAGCTACTCCGCAAGTATTACAGCAGCAGGTGGGAGAGGAAAAAGACAAGGAACTCCTTCACCCGAAGCTAACGGTAGGGCAACCAGGGGATGTGTTTGAGCAAGAGGCAGACCGGGTAGCAAAACAGGTCATGCGCATGCCCAATCCCACTGCTAGCTCCAATTCCGTCGAACCACAGCCTACGGTATCCTCCAGCCTGCAAAACCACATTACAGCTTTACAGGATGGGGGGCAACCTTTGCCCCAATCAGAGCGTGATTTCTTTGAACCACGCTTGGGGGGTGACTTATCCCAAGTCCGGATCCATACGGACAAGCAAGCGGCTGAGGCCTCTCGTGCGGTCAACGCCCGTGCCTTTACGGTGGGGCAGGATGTTGTATTTGGGGCAGGGCAATATCAGCCGAGGGAGTCTAAGGGACAGCAGTTATTGGCGCATGAGCTGGCCCATGTGATGCAGCATCAGCGTTCGCCTAATACCAGCCCCGTTCTGAAGAGAGAAACTGCTACGGAGGTACGCGATCGCTACACCAACTGGCGCGGGCTCAATCTCCAGGAAGACCGATTGGCCGCCTATCTGGTGACCCTGACTCGGCGCGGACAGTATGGCTTCGTCAGGGAGGTCATTAATGTCTTGGCTTGGACAGATCGGGATGATGTGGCGGGTGAAATGATGGCCCATTTCACCACTCGTCAACTCATTCGCATGGCACGTAACGAAGATGCAGTCCATTTATTACGAGTCATGAGAGGGGCGATTGGCGACCGATGGGGCTGGGTCACTGCTGGAGAACGACATCAGGCAGACCTATTGGGAGCAGTACTCAACGAACCGGGAAAAAGGAATCTCTGGAACTGGGAACGGATCAGGGTAATTAAGTCTGAAGCCGGAACAGACCTGGAAGCCCTGGCCCGCATTTTTGAGGATGACGAGATCATCGATGATGATTCAGTCACCAGTCGTTTGCAGTCAATTCTAGGGGCTACCGAGCATTTGATTATTCCTGGACTGCAAACAGGAATCGACTTCGCCGATACGGGTTTTGCGGGTGAGCAGACACCTGGTGGTGCTGGATTCCGAGATCCTCATGCCTCCAGCCGTAACCAAGTTGGGCACTTTTTAACAGCAGTAGGACTCCAATTCTCTCCAGGGGTAGTGTCCAGATCCATTCCATTCTTTGGTACCATTCGCAGCATGGTGCAAGCACCCGCCAGCATGAGCGATGCCGATGTTGCCCTACGGCTTACCATTGGTCACGAAAAAGCCCCCGATCCCAATGGCACCATGGCAGCTATCAACATTGTGCTGACGGGCTTAATCGAACATTGGTCTCCTCAACCCGAGGGCGAAACGGAAGAACAGCGCCAGGAACGCGTAGGACGGGCAATCCTCAGTGAAACCCAGCGCCAGATCAATGAAATTATTACTGCCTTTAGAACTCAATTCCAGGCAGCAACAGATGCGGATGTGCAGGCATGGAACGAGGCTCTCACTGCATTGGGTAGAGGCAATGTGCTGAACATAGGTGCTGCAGAAGCTCCCCTCAGTCGCATCTCCATTAACCCCGCTGGACGGGGCAACAGTATTCAGGATCTCCGCCTCAGCCTGGTCGGCTGGCAACTAGGACAGTTGATTAGCAGCGGCGCCTTTGGAGATCGAGCCGCAGTTGCCCGTTGGATCAGAACAAACCTGGGTCCACCTCCCTCTCCTTAAGCTCTTGTAGCGATGGTCTTGATTGTCAAGTCTGAGTACCGATTGGCATTTCTGCTTTGAAGAATCAAGTCAATAACTCAAGTTTCAGGTGATCGAGAACCTTCCCCAAATCAATGGCATAGGACCACATTTCCTGTTCCCGACCTTGGCGCAGTCGCTCCTGCCAGCCGCCCCACAGCAAAGCTACAGGTTGGTGTTCGGCATCATCGGTAACAATGACCTTGCCACTGTCTCCCTTCCAGGAAAATGCCCCATCTTCTTGACCGATGATCAAGAAATCCGTATAAGTACTGAAGAAGTCATCCTCAAACTCATAGGCATAGGCGACAATTGTGCCTCGCTGCACACCGCGAGTCCGACCAACACTGATAACTCGCTGTCCGATAATATCCATCGTATTCACGTCAACACGGAGTAACGAACCCGTATTGCCAATAATATGAAGTCCAGGCCTGACAAAGGACTGAAGCTCGTCCAAAACTTGTACAAAGGCGCAATCGCATCGAACGTCAGAAAGGCTCTCATCAATAATGCCCTCGTACCAGTCTTCATCAGCAGCAAATTCCTTCATGCTCCTGGTAAAGCCGAGAGTAAGAGTATTGTGCCACGGATGATAGATCCTTCGCCCTAGTCCATCACCTACATGTTGGTTGGTAAGGAATCCCACCTTTCCTGTTGCCGACTGCCGCACCGCGATTCCTGCTGTTCCTACGAAGGAGTTTTGCGGAATCGGAATCCCATCCCCATAGAAAGCGAGTTGGATGCCGCCTATCAGACCAATCCTGCCAGATTTCAATTCATCGACAATAACTTGGTTCGCCGAACTCAATGGTGGCAGAGGATCGATATCTTCAAGGCTTTGCTTTTTGCCACCTGTGACAACATCCGTCAGGCACCAAGTGCCATCAGGGGCTTCTAACATCTCCGGTGCTTTTTCTGACGAGGGGACTAACTCTGAATTGAGCTTCTGGGGCACGAAGATAATAATGCAGGGGTGTTCCGTCTGTTGCCCGTTAGTCCCTGAAGGGGGGACAGTCGCTATAATTCATATATGACAAGGGTTTTAGCGGTAGCTCGTAACTCAGTAAAAATATCAGTGAAATTGACTTAATATTCAACAGCAAAATTCAGAAAATTAGCAGAATCCTTAAAATATTCTGATTATTTTGAATTATAAGACTAAAAATGATTAAGAATAACTGTCTCATCGAATAGGAGACAGTTTAAATTAAAAAATGTTACCTAAATTTTATATTGAATATCTGAAAACTTATCTACCATCATCAGAATTCTTAACCTTACAAATTCTGGTTTGGCTTTTACAAGTCCACCGACAAGTCAGAATTGAAAGATTAGCATCTAGCTTTCCTTATCCCATTAAATGTGAAAGCAGAAGAAAGAAAATACAAAGGTTTTTGATGCTTCCTAGATTAAGCTTGCCATTACTCTGGTTTCCTTTAATAAAAAAGATAATTTCAACTCAGTATAAAAAAGGTGATAAACTGATCATAACTATCGATAGAACACAATGGAAAAATAATAATATTTCAATGGCGAGTGTCATTTGGAAAAAAAGAGCATTACCAATTTATTGGTTACTCTTATCCAAGAAAGGTAGCAGCAATTTTTATGAACAAGTAGCGACAATTAGACCTGTACTGAAATTACTTAAAGATTATAAGCTAGTAGTGATAGGGGATAGAGAATACAGGAGTACAGCTTTTGCTCTCTGGCTTACTAAAAAGAAAATCTACTTGATTCTCAGGTTAAACAAGAGTACTAAAATTAAACCTCGTTATAAGAAATATCAATCCCTGGATTCTTTAGATATCAAACCAGGAGATAAAGTTTTATATCCTAAAGTCTTGGTGACAGAAGAGAAGAGGCAAGATAGATTTAATGTAGTAGTTTATTGGAAAAGAAAATACAATAATAAGCAACTACCATCACCCTGGTATTTACTCACTAATCTTGAAAATAAAGATGAAGTTATTAAGATATTTGCTTCTCGTGGTGGGATAGAAGCCATGTTCCGTGACTGTAAATCTGGTGGTTATAATCTGGAAGGAAGTCAAGCTAATGCTCAACGTCTTACTAATCTAATCTTAATTATAGCGATCGCCTATACGGCAAATTGTTTAGTAGGTTTAAAAATTAGAAATACTGGTCATCAAGAGTATATTAATCGCCTCAAACTTGAAGGTAAAAATCGCCCCAGACACAGTTACTTTTGGACAGGATTATACGGTACGACATGGGTATTATCTATGGATATATGCTGGGAGTGGGTAGAAAAATTAATGCTAACTTCTCTCAATAAGCTGCCATTTTATCAAAAAGGTTTGACAGCTATGAAACGCATACAGAGTATAGTATAGCGGGGTCATACCCCCTTCAGGCTGCAATTTTTGATTCCATCGTTTTTCCAGAGTTCGAGCGCTCACGGGGTGACAAGCAAGTGAAATCCTTTGTGCGATAAGATTTAAGAGTAGTTTTGCTGCTGATAAAATCAACCTTTCAAGTAGAGA
>JASJEK010000166.1 GCA_030064915.1 Xenococcaceae cyanobacterium MO_234.B1 | reverse complement strand
CATCAAAACGCCCTACCTCAGCCAATAAAGTAATCCCATTGCCATATACCCAAGCAGGTTGATTTTCATCTAATTCAATTACCTCTAGATAAAATGCGATCGCTTCTTCTACTTTCCCTTCCTTATGTTTTGCAACTGCTTGGCTACGCAAATCACTTATCTTTTCTGCGATACTTTCTGGCTTAAGTTCCGCTTTTTTAGCAGTTTTTTGGTGATTGGAATCTAACTTTAACGGATAACTCTCAGGCTCAACATTAACCAACTCATCTTGAATTTTTATGGCTTCAGAGGTAGTATATTCTAATATTTGAGAATATAACCATTCTGGCTGCAATGGGTTCAACTCGATGGCTTTCTGAAAATAATTTAAAGCTTGATGTAAATTATTTTGCTTCTGATAAATAATTCCCATCGCCCGATAAACTTCATCTGAGTCAGGATGTAACTTTTCTGCTTTCTCTCCTAACTCTAAAGCTTCATCAAAACGCCCTACCTCAGCCAATAAAGTAATCCCATTGCCATATACCCAAGCAGGTTGATTTTCATCTAATTCAATTACCTCTAGATAAAATGCGATCGCTTCTTCTAATTTTCCTTCTTTGTGCTTGGCAACTGCTTGAGTATGCAAATAATCTATTTTTTCTGCAATACTTTCTTGCTTAAGTTCAGCCATAATCTTAAGATAATACTCCGTAACTAAATGTCAACATCCCCGCGTGAGTCCCTACCCTCCGCGCAGCAGGGTAGGGAGGTAGAGCGTGCCACGGTCATCACAAGCTGCCGAGGCAACCTCGGAAGACGTGACCTTGTCAGGCAATACATAACTTATTAGACCTCCGTAATAACTTAACTTTTGACAAACTAAACTGACCGATTCGTTTCCAGTTATGGTCATACACACTCAGCTTTTTGGACTTATTTGTATTGGTATAGCCCCCAATCCATCCGCGATAAATAACTCCAGCCTTTTCAGCTTCTACATAATCTCCAGTACGATAACCAAACGGAGTAACAGTTCCTCCTTTGCGTTTCCTAACTCCTCCAGAAGAAGGATTATCGAAATGCAAAGCACGACGAAAATAAGCAGGTCTGGTAATGACTCGAAATACTGATTCGGTAATAGCTACCTCTCCTTGCCATTCATGTCCATGACTATTCTTGGTGGAGAATGAGGTAAACTTAACAAACTTACTAGCTGCTAGTGCTACACCATCTACAGCATGGGTTTCTGGAGTAGGATTTTTCTTGTTTTGCTTATCTTTGAATAATCCTAGATATTTTCTGATTTGACTTGTACCATTACCATTTTTTTGCCAACCATACATGGGGGTCACAGGAGCAAGCTTGGCTAATTGTTCCATGCACCAATACTGTGCAGCCATCACAGGAGAAAAACCTTTTCCAGACCTAGCTGATTTGCGCCCTGAAGTTAAATCTACATCAGCTTTTACTACTTCATAAACAATATCAGTAATAGGAAATATGGCACAGAGTTCTTTGACTATGCGAATTTCCATTAATCTTGATGCCAGTATTGATGGTGGTAATTTAGATTTAATGCGGTTATTAAACCTTTTTTGACGGTGATTTCTCAGGTGAAAAGGTAATTTTCGATTAATCCTGCGTCCTCGTCTTACTCTACGTTGTAAAGCCCGACCTCGAACATTCTGAATTACTTTGTCACCTTTGATTACAGCAGAACCAATCCGCTCTTTAACTCTCTGAAAAGGCAATACAGCATGACCTCTAAATAGAGTTGCGCTGCTGCTTTGAACACCAAACCCACTGTATGATTTGCCTGGGTCACACCCCAAGGCAATTGGTTGAGTTTGAGTACCTGATGGTTCAGCTTTTAGTTGAACGTAATAAACCCCTAAATCATTCCATTTGCCAATAGCTAACCCATCTCTGACCCAACGCCTAGCACGACTGCATTTTGTGGGCATGGCAGCAGAGCCATCTGGATTTAGCACTGGTACTCGATTGTTCATAATTGGAGATAATCCTAATCGTATTAGTAAAATGTCCCTAAGAGGATCGGAATCAGCATTTCTTGCCACTACGCAACGCCTATAATCAGTAGGCTTTGAGAGGTACGGGCTAGGGAAATACCCGATACGTCAGTAACAGATTCCGACTCACCCTAAGCGTAAATACTTAGCTCTCGGCTGATTCCGAAAGCCCCTTCCTCTGCGTAGCAAGGGAGGGGTTATTTACTATTATTTTTATTCAACAAGAATCTTACATTGAGTATTACTAATCACCAGAATAAATATTTATCGTTATTGTAGTACTATTAATTTTAATTTGTAGTACTACAAATTTTACTGAAGATTACTTTCGCCAACAGTATCTGTGAGCGAAAAATCCGAAGTTAATTTTGGACTACTTCTAACATCTTTAAATATAACCAGTAATTATTACTGGTTATGCTATCATAAAATAGCAAGGCAAAGAAAACAATTCCACTTTGAGCTTGTCAAGCAAATACTGACAAAGTACGATGCTGTTTTTGTAGAAGACTTGACCGTCAAGAACATGGTGCGTCGCAACAAGCCAAAACAAGACGAGAAAGGGAACTATCTACCTCACATTGGTTTTAGCTTTGATTACTATAAAGTTGTTTAACTTGAGTTATGTCCATCCGCGATCGCACTTCTAAACCCAAAGAAGATTCTTCACCGCGATCGTAATGTTCGGAAGCAGCACAACCAGTCATTGCTGCGTTATCAGTACAGAATTTGAGGGGAGGGAAATAAACTTGAATATTATGACTTTTCGCAACATTTACTAAATGTTGTCTCAATCCGCTATTAGCTGCAACTCCACCCCCGACAGTAATTACATTGACTCCAGAGTCTAAAGCACATTGAATTGTCCTTTTGGTTAGTGCCTTTGCTACCGTAGCTTGAAAGCTGGCTGCAATATCAGCAACAGGAATATCGCCCTGTGTTTGCAGTTTTTGGATTAATCTTAAGACTGCTGTTTTAAGACCACTAAAACTAGAATCATAAGGATGATATCCCCCTTCTGGTAGAGAGATTCTTCCTTCTGGCAACTTAAAGGCGTTAGGATTGCCTGATTGTGCTAACTTGTCAATGATTGGTCCTCCTGGATAGCCCAAATTTAATAATCGCGCTACCTTATCAAAAGCTTCTCCTGCTGCATCATCTCTTGTTGTCCCTAGCATCTGGTATTGGAAACAATCTCGGACATAAATCATGCTGGTATGACCCCCTGAAACCAATAGACAGATAAAAGGTGGTTGTAAATCAGGTTGACTCAAATAGGAAGCATAGATATGTCCTTCTAAGTGATGTACTCCTAAAAAGGGTTTATCATAGACTATTGCTAAAGTTTTGGCAGCACTTACTCCCACCAGCAAAGCCCCCACTAAACCAGGAGCGCAGGTAGCTGCGATCGCATCAAGATCTTCCCAGGTTACGGCTGCTTCTGCCAAGGCGCGATCTATACACGGATTGATTGTTTCTAGATGTTGACGAGATGCTAATTCGGGGACAACTCCTCCATAAAGACTGTGCAAATCCACCTGGGACGCTACAATACTACTTAAAACTTGACGTTTCTTTACAATAGCTACCGCTGTTTCGTCACAACTTGTTTCGATTGCTAAAATTGTTGCCATCGTTTGATAAGTTTATTTAGAAGAATTTATTTCTTTATCGAAGCTTTACTCCCATAAGCTAAATGTAAAAGAGTAAAGTTTTTTTTAAGCGTACAAGAAAAATCTTGACGGTGGGGGATGGTCGGGTCTCCCGACCATATCCAACCACCGTGTTGACGCTTTTGTGGAAACCTTATTATCTCCTGTAACAAAAGGAAACAAATCCATGAGAAGATTGTTTGCTTTAATTCTCGTAATTACCCTTTGGTTCAATTTTGCTCCTTCTGCATCTGCTGATGTAGCTGGGCTTACTCCTTGTGCAGACACACCTGCTTTCCAACAGAAATCCCAAAGTTATTTAAATACTACTGCCGATCCAGATTCCGGTGCAAAACGGGCAGAGCGTTATAGTCAGGCTCTTTGTGGTCCTGAAGGCTATCCTCACCTAATTGTAGATGGTCGCTGGTCTCATGCGGGTGATTTCTTCATTCCTAGTATCCTCTTTCTCTATATTACTGGCTGTATTGGGTGGGCAGGTCGTTCCTACTTAATTGCTATTCGTGACGAGAAAGATGCAGAAATGAAAGAAATTATTCTCGATGTTCCTTTAGCAGTTAAAAGTATGATTGCTTCTGGTGCTTGGCCTCTATTAGCTTTCGGTGAATTTTCTACTGGAAAATTGACTGCTAAAGATTCTGAAATCCCCGTTTCCCCCCGCTAGTTAACACTATTTAGTTAACACTATTTATCGTACAACTCAAATAGTTTAGTTAACTCAGTGAACTTTAATTCACACTGTTGGAGAATAATTTATGGACAGTTTACTCAAATTTCTTTCTTTGGCTCCTGTAATCATTTTTGTATGGTTAGCCATAACTGCTGTGTGGCTAATTGTGTTTAATAACATGTATCCCGATCTTCTATTCCATCCTTAATTCCTAAAATTTAGGTTTTATCGAGGAAAATTAAGCATCAATATCAGTTTTAGGAGTTGCTATTTACCCCTTGTAAACTCTGAAAACAAATAACTCGCGATTACACCAAAGTTTGACACAAGCTTTTTTGTGGTCTCGCTGCAAGCGAGGCACGGTGTGATCGCGATTGTATTAGATTTTATGCAGGGACACCCAAGGTAGTAAGATAAATAACTGCTTCTGCTTCGGGAATACCTAATACTTGATTTACTTGGTCGTCGAAAAATCCCCCAATACCACTTACTCCCAAACCTAAACGAATGGCAGCTAAATTTAATCTTTGTCCCAAATGTCCTGCATCTAAATGTAGATAACGGTAAGCGCGATCGCCATATTGAGCGATCGCCTGTTGAAGATCGGCGGTATGAAACACAATGGCACTGGCGTTTCTGCCTAAATCCTGGCCCAAACAGAGATAGTGTAGTTCTTTACGGAAGTTTTTAAAGCGAATTTGTCTCAATTCTTGGGCTTTGGGTGCATAGTAATAACAGCCTTCTTCTAAACCACTAACCCCTGAAACAGCGATAAAAGTTTCAATAAATTCTAAGGCAAAATAATCAGGGGAAGGATCTAAACCTTGATCCAGATAAGCTTCTGGTTGGTAGGTAAAGTTGAGTAGTGCTATTAGTTGTCCCATAGTGATCTCTGCTCCACTGTAAGCACGAGTAGAACGTCTTTCTAGGATTGTATTTTTCAACTCCGAAAAATTTTCTCCCCAATCAATAAACGTGGCATTAGCAGTAGAAATTTTAGTGCAGAAGGGGAAATTATATTTGTCTTCTACAGAATTGGTTTCTAAATTAGGGTTAGTAGGAAGTTGAAGACTATCTATTTTTGTGGCTTGATGTAAATAGCTTAAAAGTTCCCCGTCAGGAAGAGAAGGATAGTCTGGATCAATCTTTGAGGGTAAGCTGTGGTGATAAGACAACTCTGGTAGAGAATTGTAATTGAGTAAATCAATTAAGGGGACAACTGCGATCGCGCCTTCTTCTGCTTCATTCAGATAGAGTAATTTATTGATGAGAGTATCATTAAAACCTCCCAGAAAGAAACTTTGATAATCATTAATGGCTGCTGATAGTTCTATATTGCCCAAAAGATGCCCTGTATCTAGACAAATACGCCGATAAGCTCGGTCTTCGTAACGCCAAGCAGAACGATAAAATATAGCAGTACTCACAAGAGCTATTTCTGCTTCCGCTAGAATCTCCTCATTATCAAAACAACCAGCTTGTAAATCTTCCCAAACTTGGTCTTGCCAAAAATGAATCAGAGAATGAGTCTGTACCTGATAGTTATATATTCCCGCAGGTAACCAAGAAGTCCCACGAGAAACTAGATAAATTTCAGCAGGATATAACCCTCCAGCAGAAGGGGCAGCCCTTAGATAAAATGGTTCACCGTAAATAGTAGTTACTTGAGCCGTTAAGCCGTAGCTGTAAAGGAGTAGCAGAGATAGTCTCAACCAATTGTCACTATAGGGAGTTTCAATTGCTTCTTTTTGTCTTGACAGATAGGGCTTAAGGTCGATAACTTGACCGATTTTATATTTTTTAAAAGGTAAGGGTTGATTTGCCCAATCAAGAGTTTTACCTTTCTGAGCGATGGTTTCTGGAGCGTATTTAGTTCTTTGATGGTAGTGACTGGCAATTGATTCTGGAAACTGAGACATAAAAATTGATTAACTGACCCTATTCCTAAAATTTGTATTATTAAATTTGTATTATTGCTCTTGCCAAGGATTATACCGTTGTGCGTAATAATCTAGAATTTCCTCGATGCGTTGTTTATTTCTAGATGGTAAGTTGCGGTCATATTGTAGCCAAAGAGACTTAATTTGACTTTGATTGTAGTCAAAAGACTCTGGGTTATTGTCTGTTGGTTGAGAAATCAAGCCTACCGTTACTCCCTCCACCTGCCGCAGATGAGCCATTACTTCTCGATACACGGCTAAAGGTAGTTTATGACAAGTTAGTTCTTTCCGATTCATAACTATTGATATATCTAAATGAACTACATCATCCCAAATCAAAGATTTGGAAAGAGTTTCTGACGCTTCAACACCCCAACTTTTCTCATGCTTCCGCATGAGACAGAGGTTGACGACTCTGCGTCTGAAGAGGCACGTTCCATACCCCTAGCATATTGAAGCATAACTATAGCTGCTGCAACGTCTCTATCGCAAGTATAAGAACATTTTTCGCAACTATGAACGCGCTCTGATAATGCTTTTTTCTTTTGATGACCGCAGTTAGGGCAAGTCTGAGAAGGCTTGAGTTTTTTAGTTGGGACTTCGATATAGAATCCTCCAGCCTCAGTTACTTTGTACTTAATCAAGCTTTTGAGATTACCAATGCCCACGTCTAACAAAGAACGGTTAAGTCCTGTTTTCTGTTTCTTCCTCTTGCTGCCTTTACGAGCTTTACGAGTCATCCCTTTGAGATTTAATTTTTCCGTAGCTACCAGGCTATTACGGCTAACTATCTGTGTAGCTACTTGATGCTGCCAATCTTGTCTTTGTCTAGCAACTTTGGCTTGTATTTTAGATACAGCTTTGTTGGCTTTTTTCCAACGGCGAGATGCCTTAATCCGTTTTTTGTAGTTAGGTGATCTTTTTCTCCTACTTTTTTTAGCTAGTCGATTGACTTTTTCTTGGGCTTGTTTGATAAATCTAGGATTATCAACTACACTCCCGTTTGAATCGGCAACCGCATGAAAAGTGCCAAAGTCCAAGCCAATAGCACCTTTGTCTGTTTGAGGTCTAGAAGGAATGCAACTAACACTTATGGAAGCATACCATTTCCCCTGCTTAAACAAAATGGTGCAAGTCTTAGGAGTTCCCCAATCTCGTGCTTGTCCGCGCATTTTGATGTTACCCAAGTTAGTTAGCTTGAGATAACCATTTTTACCTTCAGTGCAAGCTTTCCATCCTGCTTTACAAGGGTACGTCCAACCTTTATAGCGTCGGTTTGCTCGAAATCTAGGATATCCACTTCTTAGCTTGAAAAAACGCTGAAAGGCATAATCAACACGCTTTACTGTTGCCTGTAAAGCATGAGAACCCAACTCTTTATACTCATGCCAACATTCTTTAAATGCTGGCAGTGCATTTTGTTGGTCGAAGTAATTAACGGACTTGCCTTCTTTTTGGTAGCTAGTACGGCGATGTTCGACACAAGCATTGTACAAGTAGCAGTGTAGCCGTTTCCACGTCATAAGTTTTTTTTCTTGAGTAGTAGTTGGATACAAGCGAAAAGTTATGCGACGGGTTACACTCATAGAGGTAATTGTAACTTAGTGTGCAGATTGTATTTGTGACAAAATATCGACGTAAAGTAATAACTAAAGAAATACTTAATGATTTAGAAAAAATATTTACTCATTTGTGCAAAAATCAAAAATGTCAGTTAACCAGCTTTAATGCAGAGTCAGACCACTGCCATTTGTTAGTAGAGCTATATCCAGATGTTGCACCATCCAAACTGGTGAATACTTTAAAGACTGTTTCTAGTCGCTTAATTCGTAGAGATTATAAAGAACATCTAGAAAAGTTTTACTATCAAAAACCCGTTCTTTGGACGGGAGCATACTGCATTATTTCGACGGGTGGTGCGCCATTAGAGATAATCAAACAATATATAGAGTTACAGGACGCGCCTACTTAAATATTGCCCGTCGCGTTGCCTCCCACCAAGCTATGCGAGGAGCGGAGAATAGGCGACGGAACAGCCATGTTCAAATGTTTACTATCACGCTAGCAAAGGGTCAATATTAAGGGGTGAAGTTTTTTTAGCAACTTGAGCGGCAATTTGGAGTTGTTGTGCCTTTTAAGAAGTCTAAAACTACGAATTAGACGACTGAGACGATAAAAAGATTGCTTCGGTTGCATCTGGGAATCAAGTAAGCCCCCATGGGGCCAAAAATTGCCTTTATCGGCAAAATCCCACCAAGAAATTGCTTTAATATAAGGTTTACTGTAACAGATGGTGTAAAACTGCTCGATCCAATCTGCTTGTATGCTTTCACTCCAAGGTTTATGCCATAATCCCCTTGGCTCTTGTAATTGGGAAGTTTCATCTATGGTAGCTGCGGAGGATACTCCCAATTCTGTAATGTGAATCGGTTTTCTCAGAGTACTATAACGATCTAGCAAGCGATTGATTTCAAACATATCTTGATGGGGATAATATACTTGCAAACCGATAATTTCAAAAGGAATATCCGCAGTAATACATCGCTTTAGATATTGATAAGGGCTATCTTGGGGTGGTTTCCCATAGGCGACATTTTCCGCCCAAGCACAGCAATGATTAATAATACGTTTAACTTGAGGGTAGCCTTTAGCCGATGCTGTTGCTGCTATCTGGGTTAATTCTAAAAATTGTTCGCGATTGTATTGTAGTTCATTTGCCCAAGGTATATTATTGGCTTCGTTGATAATGTCGTAGTAAGGAATTCTGTCTTGATAGTAAGCAGTGGTTTCTAATACGTGGTTGTAAATTTCTTGTTTAACTTCCGAATAGGGTTTATCTTTTAGCCAGTTGGGAGTTCCAGCTTCGTGAAAATATACTAGGGGATGACCTTTAGGTGTAATATTATGAGCCTGTAACCAGTCAATTTTGCGATCGCCGTTAAGAAAGTTTTTTTTACCTCTTTCTGGCTCAAAGGAATTCCAGTAAAAGGGAATAGTAGCAAAGTTAAATAATTGGGTAAATAACTCGGTATATTGGGGATTATTGGGTTCATATCCGAAAAAATTACTTCCAAAGAGGAAATCAGGGCGAGATGCTTGCTGTGCTATTTTCTGTTTTGCTTCGGTAAAGACAGCTATTTCGCCTCCCCAGAGAGTTTCTACCAAGCTGAGGTTACACCATCCCACTTGAGAAACTATGGTGTTGCTACTTTTAGCATTGTTAATGTATTGTTGTCCTCTTTGTAGTCGGGCGAGAATACTATCAGGAAAATCTATTCCTTGTTTGTGTTGTTGAGCGATATAAGTTTTAACACGGTGTAATCGGGATTGAGCAAAAGCTAGATTGAGATTGAGAGGAAAATCAGCGGCAGTATAGCCTTTACCGTTATTATCTGCATACAATACCACTTCCCCAAAGCCAATTACAGGAAGACGTAGGGCAATTATAAAAGGAAAATCGGGACACTGAGACACTAATACTCCTGATTCTACCTTACGAGGGAGTTCCGATATCGGCTCATCCTCCAGAGTTAAAAAATACAATTGATCGAGACTTTTTTGATCTAAAGGTTGACCTTTTGCTGTCCAAACCCGTATTTCAATGTTAGTTTTGGGTACTTCTAAAGATAGAGAATGGCGATGGTTAATTGAGGTGAAACCACTAGCTAAAGTAAAGCCAGTTGCAAACTGCAATAATCTCCGCCGATTAATAGACATAAATACTAAAGGATATTCATGAAATAGCTGTTCATTTCTAACTAAAAATCTTCCTTTTGACAAGCGATTGCATTTAAAAATGCTTGAGAGCCAATCAGCAATTAACAATTAACAATCAGCCAGCAACAATCAACCATTAATAATGAACAATCAGCCAGCAATAATCAGCCAGCAACAATCAACTTTATCAGTACTAAAAATACTAGGTTTTTTTGCTGGTTGTTTATATATTTTCTTTACTTTAGTTCCTGATAGTCACAGCTTAATGGTTTTGTTCCCCTTTGTATCTCTCTGGCAAATTGGAATATTACTACCTATT
>JASJEK010000165.1 GCA_030064915.1 Xenococcaceae cyanobacterium MO_234.B1 | reverse complement strand
TGTCCAAAGTCCAAACCTTAATTTGTCTAATTTTTTTGATTTAGTATCTTTGGTTGTTTCTTTAGTCAAACTTTAGTCTAAACTCCAGTCTGTAAGCAAAGGAGTTGAGATTATGCTATCCATCAATGATGTATTTAATGAAAGCTATTATCTAGAAATTAATCCAGAGGCAGCAGAAGCCGTTGCCAATGAAGAATTCGCTAGTGGATTGGAACACTTTCAGGCGGTAGGCATCGATCAGGGGCTGCAATTTACACCATTGATCGATCTGAACTACTATAAAATTATCGCCAACCCAGATATCTCGGAATTAAGTAATCGTGAAGCATTAGATCATCTACTGGAGACTGGCATTGAACAGGGGCGTCTTTTTTCCCCTTTTATTGAACTAGATATCTACAAAGAAGTTAACCCAGAACTGTCAAACCTCAGTAATACCGAAGCCTTTATCCATCTACAGGACATTGGCATCAATGAGGGGTTGCAATTTTCTTCCTTTGTTGACCTGGAGGCATTTCGACTAGCTAATCCCACACTAGCAACCCAGAGCAATTTCGACGCTTTTGTTGAATTGAGTACCTTTTACGCACCGCCAGACGAAGGACAAATTCGAGTCCCAATGGGGGTAGGGTTTACCATTGCCGATGCAGTAGAGATTATTACACCAGAGATGCTAGCAGGTTCATCTGTCTCGACAATCACTTACTCCAAATCAGCTAATAAGGTGATTTGGGATTTGGATTTAGAAGGTCTGCCTTTCCGGTTAGATGTTACTCGAACTGAAGATGCTTCTACTCCCTTTAACCAGTTTCCCGTCTCTGTTGAAGATGGAAAATGGCGAGCTTGGCTTCTAGGTGAACTTAACACCATTAAAACTAACTTCTGGTATGACGGTGCAACAAAGCAGCTCATCGGCAACGAATTTGATATTTTTGATGACCTCCCATTTACAGATACTCCAATAGATGTCAATGGTGACGGGGTAGAAGATATCCCAGTTTCAACTCCCTCTCTTCAGGCAGTTGGTTCAGCCCTGTTTGAAGGGAACCCTGATGGCACAGCCCAAGTAAGCTTCGAGTATAACTATGACCAGATTCTCGATTATCAAGAGAGTGCAGGATTTTATGCCGCCGTGCTGCCATACAACCTGGAACAGACTGATGCCCTAGGAATTTACTATACTCAAGGTGGTCTTCCTACTTCTGAAGCCATGAGTTGGGATGATATTTTAGCTAATATTCGTGGTGGTGCTCCCCTGCTTCTGGCAGTTAACCTCGAACCAGATCCTCAGCCTGATTATCTAGTTTCTCGTGACAATCGGATGCCTGCATTTACTGCTTTTTATCCAAACAGGACTCCAGAGGGAATTGTGTTTGATTTACTGGCTAACAACTATCAGTTTGCAGAACCCGCAGATCTGGTGACCCATGAGAATGAACCATTCCCCGCTAGAATTTTGGAGATTGAGGCAGAGACTGAACAGGTCTTCGGTAATGCAGATGATAGTGTATTCGATGCGGCTGACCCCAGCGATGAGTTTGATGGCAATCGGGATACCGTATTCGCGGGTGCAGGAGCAGATTTAGTCGATGCTAGCCAAGGCACCACGGGCCGCAATCGTCTCTTTGGCAGCACAGGCAATGATGAAATCTTGACCAGCAGAGGCGATCGCGCCTTTGGTGGCACTGGTTCTGATCTCCTGGATGCTTCTGTAGGCTCCGGCAAAAATCGTCTTTATGGTGGTGAGGGCAATGACGAACTTTTGGCTGGAACAGGCGATCGTCTGTTTGCTGGGGCTAGTGATGACATTCTTGATGCCACTACTGGTAGCGGTGATAATCGTCTTTACGGTCAAGACGGTAACGACATCTTTTTCCTAGGTAGTGGTGATCGCCTCCTCGGTGGTGATGGAGATGATGCCTTCTTTGTTACCGATGGTGGTGACAACCTGATTACAGGTGGTATTGGAGCCGATGCTTTCTGGATTGCTACTGGTGAATTGATAACCACAGCTAATACGATTACAGATTTTGAATTGGATGCCGACGTAATTGGGGTTGCGGGTATAGGTGCGACTTCCATTGATGACCTTGAGTTTAGTCAAGTTGGCAATGACGCTGTTATTTCTTTCTCTGGTTTCGATTTAGTCACGCTGCTCAATACTCAGGCAAGTGCCTTGCAGAGCAGCGATGCCTTTGTCTTCGCCTAAATCAGTGCACTGCCCCTTACAGAAGTACTTGAAAGATAGATATAGCAGAATTTATAGGAAAAGGGAGAGTACTCATGGGAAGCTGAAAATGGATATTTTTTAGCTCATAGTCCATGTCAATCTCTACCCCTGTTTATAATCAACTGTTAAGTCTGCGCTCGTCAACATAGCCATCATGGGCGGCTCTTTTCAAGTAAAGCCTTAAATTTTCTCATTTAGGAGATGTAAGGCTTTCAGAAAAAGGATTCTATTCATTGCGATCTGCCTTCAGCAGCACTGCGTGGTCTCGGCAAAGCAGAGGCGCGTAGCGATCGCCTGAACTGTATCTGAGTACAACAAGACCAAAATGGCTGAAATCCCGGACATATCGTTCCACTATTCTAAGACTAAAAGATATGTCAGCATATTTCAGCTTTTTTTAGCCAGGACAAGGTGAAATAACCATTTTTAAAGCCTTGCTTATCAGTAGATACAGCTGATTTGTGTACTAAAAAAACTTTACTTCAAAAGAGCCGACACTTATAATTATACGTCCAGCGTTGTTTTTCTGTCCGATTGCTGTCGCAACGCCTATTATCTTTTTTTCTTAATTTCTGTAAAGACACCGATTTGGCGAAATTTTTGATAACGAAGTTGGCGACGCTGTTGAGCGGTCAGTCGAGTGAGTTTTTCTAAGCTTTCTAATAAAGCTTGTTTAAGAATTTTGGCTGCTGCAAGAGGAGCGGAATGGTTACCAGCAAAGGGTTCTGGCAGAACTCTATCTATAATTCCTAGATTTTTGAGGTCTTGAGCCGTCAATTTAAGGGCAGTTGCTGCTTGATTCCCTTGACTGGCATCCTTCCAAAGGATAGCAGCACAGGCTTCGGGAGTGGCAACAGTATAAACTGCATATTCAAACATTAACAGAAGGTCCCCCACACCAATGCCCAATGCACCACCAGAACTCCCTTCTCCAATGACCGTGCAAATAATAGGAACATCCAATTTGAACATCTGGCGGAGATTGTAGGCGATCGCTTCTCCTTGACCTTGATGTTCGGCTTCAATTCCTGCCCAAGCACCTGGAGTATCGATAAAAGTCAAGAGCGGCATTTTAAATCGATTAGCATGTTCCATCAAACGGCTAGCTTTGCGGTAGCCCGCAGGAGCAGCCATACCAAAGTTACGACTAATATTTTCTTTGATATTACGACCTTTTTGATGACCTAGCATTACTACAGGTTGTCCAGCCAATCTGCCTATTCCTCCAACTAAAGCTGGATTATCTAAACCTAGGCGATCGCCACACAGTTCGATCCATTCATCACTAATCTCTTGAATATAGTCTAGTGTAGTAGGACGATGAGGATGACGAGCTAGTTGTAATTTTTGAGCTGGTGAAAGATTCCTAAAAATCTTTTGACGCAGTTGTAAGGCTCGTAATTGTAATGAACGAATTAGCTCGGATATTTCAAGGTTATTTAAAGTTGCCAATTGGCGAATTTTTTCAATTTGGGACTCTAACTCGACCAATGGCTTTTCAAAATCTAAGTATAAAGGTTTTCGCTCAGTATTTGCCATAGTTAAAATTTAAGCCCCCAGTTTAAGTTGGTCGATACTTGCTTTAGCTGGGGTAAGCTTACTGGGTATTTGAGTCTTAACACAGTCTTCCGATTCAACTTTTAGTTCAACTTTTATTTGATGAACTTCCGAACTTTCCCACTTTGGTAAATAACTTATATTCGGAGGTAATTGGTGCAAGGAAATTAGCTGTGCTAGGGTTTTCTTAAGTTTAGTACGAGGAACGATCGCATCGATAAAGCCGTGACGGAGAAGATCTTCAGCGGTCTGAAAATCATCGGGGAGCTTTTCCCTGAGAGTTTGTTCGATGACTCGGCGACCCGCAAAACCGATCATTGCTTTGGGTTCTGCTAGTATAATATCGCCCAACATAGCAAAACTGGCAGTAACCCCCCCTAGAGTTGGATGAGTTAGGATGGGTATATAAAGCAAATTAGCTTGATAATGATGCTCTAAAGCTCCTGAAATCTTAGCCATTTGCATCAAGCTTAAGATTCCTTCTTGCATTCTTGCTCCCCCAGAGGCGCAGACGATAACCAACGGATAATGCTTATGGGTCGCTCGTTCAATGAGACGAGTCAGTTTTTCTCCAACCACAGAACCCATGCTACCGCCCATAAAGTGAAAGTCCATAACGCCGAGAGCAATTGGCAACCCCTCAACTTGCCCAAAACCTGTTTGTACCGCATCCACTAAACCAGTTTTGTCTTGAGCTTCCTCAATGCGAGTACTATAAGCTTTGCGATCGCAAAATTCTAAGGGGTCAGTGGGATAGAGTTCTTCATCTAAGGGGATCCAGGTATCGGCATCAACTAGCTGGCGAATGCGCTCATTGCTATTGAGTCCCTCGTGATGTCCGCACTCGAAGCAAACCATCTGATTGTTTTGTAGCTCTTTTCTATACACTGAAGTTTGACAAGCCGAACATCTATGCCATAGCCCATTTACTGGCTCACGCTTTTGTTGTTCCTGCCTAATAGGTTTAGATTTGGGTTGAGAAGCAAACCAATCAAATAGGGACATTGAGTATTCTGATTTAGAGTTGTTAGTCATAGTTAATTTAGGTGGTTGTACAATTGTTCTCATCCGACGGGGGATGAAAATAGCCTCATCGGATAATTGCACCTAGAAAACGAAATGGACATGGGTTGTGAACCATAAGTCTCAGTCAAATTCTTGGTCACGTAGTCTATTGGGAATCTAGGTACTATCTAGATTTTTTTCAGCTTCCTACAAAAAGTTAAGTACTATCTTCCCCACTGAAAAATAACAGCTCCCCAACTGAGTCCCGCTCCGAAGCCAGAGATAGCAACTATATCTTCTGATTGAATTTTTCCCAGTCTTACTGCTTCATCGAGAGCGAGAGGAATTGATGCAGCAGAGGTATTACCGTAATGGGCTAAGTTACCAATGGTTTTTTCTTGAGGAATTTTCAACCTTTGGGCGACAGCATTAATAATACGCTGGTTAGCCTGATGTAGTATAAGCCAGTCAATTTGCTCGGAAGTGAGATTGGCACGAAATAGGGCTTTCTCCACAACCTCTGGCACTTTTTCCATAACAAAGCGGTAAATTTCTTTTCCCCTCATAGTAAGAGGCTGATAACAACCTTGAGAGATCGAAACCTCATCATTAAGAGATTTACACTGCCCTTGATAAATAAGGTTAAGACAAGCATTTTTACTGCCATCGCTGCGTAATTCAAATCCCAGTAAGCGGTCTTGCTGATATGTCCCCTGACAAACTACCGCCCCAGCCCCATCCCCAAATAAAACGCAGGTACTTCTATTGGTCCAATCGACCCAACGAGAGAGAAAATCTGCTCCAATTATTAGAACATTTTGGTAGAGACCTGTGCGAATAAATTGAGCAGCTGTCACTAAGCCAAAGACAAAACCAGAACAGGCTGCGGTTAGATCGAAACTTACAGCCCTCGAAGCACCAAGCCGACTTTGAATTTGGCTGGCACTGCCAAAGAGATCGTCAGGAGTGGAAGTTGCCAAAATGATCAGATCCAGCTCTCTAGCAGTAATCCCTGCCATAGCCAGTGCTTTTTCTGCTGCTTGGGTAGCGCATTCACTAAGAGATTCATCTTCTGATGCCAGATGTCGCGTTTTGATGCCAGTTCTAGTCCTAATCCACTCATCAGAAGTGGCGACTATCTGACTCATATCTTGATTGTCAAAAAGTGTCTCTGGTGTAGCCGAACCACAGCCGATAATAGTAATTCCCATATCTAATTGTTCCATAGTTTTTCTCCTTTTTTGGCTTTCTATTACTAAATAAAGCTTGTCCATTCAGATTAATAAAAGTGCGAAAACTGGGATGGCGATCACGTATAGGAGCTAGAAAGTGTTGAGAGATCAATTAAAAAATGAGCGATCAAAGTATGTCTTTCATAGGATAGCAAGTAAAGATGCAATAGCTCTGGGTTATCGAGATCGAGATGCATTACTGGACCATCTACCGCTACTGTATGATGATCTATCCATTTATCTTGGGAATCGAGTAGAACGCTAAAATAGGGACTTTTATAAGGAGGATTCTGTTTTAATTCCTCATAGCTTTGATAAAAAGGAGGTACTCCAATCCCCATAGGCAAATATAAGCCTTCAAAATACTTTTCTACAGGTAATTGAGGTAGCTGTTTAATGTTCACTCCACTAATGAAGAGTTTGTTTTGTTCGTCAGTTTTTTTATCCTTAAAGACTAACTCAATTTCCTGCAAAAGTTCTGGAACACCTAAAGGTTGAACGTTCCTCAAAATAGCTTTTTCCAGTTTGCTGATTCGCCAATATTCATTGTTCCTAGGTCGATCATTATTATAAAATCCAGGTGGTAGAAAAGAAGCAAAACGAATTTCATTCTCTTCGTTGTAGAAATCTTTCCAGGTTCTTAAATTGATTGCCTGTGTTGTTCTGATTTTGCGACTTTGTTCTCCAGCGACAATTATTTTTTCATCAAGAGGAAGCTGAGTAGCAACATCTTGTTCGTCGATTACTTTCCTGAGCAAATTGACATCAGTAACTGTACCAGCCGGATCTTGCCAGTGTTCTAATCTCCACCAATGCTTCCAATAGGACAGATTATTAATCTTCTCAAACACATTTTTGTAATAACCCATAGGCAAGTTGAACCACCCTTGATAGTATGTGGCTTTATTGCCATCATCATCCTTGGTGGACAAAATAATTTCCCACAATCCAGCATTTAAGCAATTACGAGCCAAAGCAACTTCGGCAAGATTTTGTCGTTCAAAACCATCTCCTCCAATTACTTCTATATGTTCGGAATCTACAGGAAAACTCACCTGTTGTCGATTCCACTCTCGATCGACAAAGGCAATGGTTTCTAAACCTCGCTCTGTTTTTGTCCATTCAGGAGCTTTAGGTATCAAAAGACTCAAATCAATATTTTTAATCTCTATCTTGGCTGTTTGTTGGTCGGTTGGCTCTAGAATAAAATCGAAGTACCGATCATCTCTTCTGATAATGTCGAGTTTTCTGTTGCCATATCTTTGATAATTAGGGTCTAAGGTGGCCGGGTTTTCAGGATAGTCACGATTAGAGAGTTCTTTAACCTGGACTTGCATTTCCTCTTCAGCTAAGTACCTGGAGGTAAATCCAGATAACCCGATAATTAGCACGGCGATTAGAACAACCAGAGTGTTGAAAACAATTCTTTTCTTTCTCATTTTTTTCTGGATGGTATTAGTCTTGTGTTTCATGGATAAGCGAACATTAAATACTAGACTTTTCATGACATTGTTCTTTATAAAGACAATTCAAAACATAGTTACTCAGAATAGATATGTAAAGCTAATTTCCCTAGAGAGAAACAGACCAAAGCTTGATGGTCTTGTCGGCACTAGCACTTACAAGAATTTGTCCATCAGGACTAAATTGCAGACACCAAATAGCTTTTTTATGCCCTTTAAATGTTTGCCACAATTGACTATTTTCTACTTGCCAAAGCTGGATAGTTTGGTCATAACCACCGGTCGCTAAAAAACGACCATCAGGACTAAAGGTGAGACAAAAAACTGCCTTTGAATGTCCTTTGAGAGTATGCAACTCTTTGCCTGTTGATGAGTCCCAAATTTTGATGGTTCGGTCTTGACTGCCACTAGCTAGAGTTTGTCCGTCTGGGCTGAAAGCAACTGCCCAGATAGTGCGGGAATGTCCCTTCAAAGTTTGTATTTCTTTTCCCGTAACTAGTTGCCAAAGCTTGATTTGACCGTTGTTACTGCCAATAGCTAGAGTTTGTCCGTCGGGACTGATAGTACCAGAGATAATAGGAGCTTTCTGATTGAAGGTGCGAATTTTTTTACCCGTACTTATATCCCAAATGACGACCGTTCCGTCATAACTACCACTAACTAAAGTTTGTCCATCTGGTCCAAAGGCAACAAATTTAACATCGTCGGTATGACCTTTTAAAGTACTTTTGAGCTGGCCAGTGGCTAAATCCCAGAGCTTAACGCGGTTATCCCAGCTACCACTTGCTAAAGTTTGACCATCTGGACTGATAGCTAAAGATGCGACTGCATCTCCATGTGCTTGAATAGTCTTAATTAAAGAGCCAGTGTCCAGATTCCAAAGCTTAATGGTTTCGTCATAACTAGCACTAGCAAGAATTGGTGACTGTGGGCTAATGGCAAAAGCATAAATCCAACTAGAATGACCTTTGAGGGTTTGAGTGGGTTGGGTTTTTGACTCAGTTGAAGCAGGCGAGGGGTCGTCCCTGGAGGTTTCCTCCAGGGCTTGTGAACCCCGTTCCGCCTTTTCAAGGCGGAGTACCTTCGACTCAAAGCGGAGTAAATTTTGGCGATTTGAAACTGACATTGAACGCAGTAAAATATACCCCAGAGGTACTACTATTAGTGTAGTAACTATTAAGACAAACAGTGGTGTTAGTTTTAATAGAGGTGAATTTTGGTTCTTTATTAGTTTTCTGACCATAGCAACCCTTCAAAAATTCAAAAGTAAAACAGTTAGGATTTGTAAGAGGAGTAGTCACAAGCCTCTCAGCAGGTAAGTAGTTAGAATGGCTTGTATTGATTAATGAGAAACCAAGCTTTTGTCAACGGGGCTTTTCGGGAGTGATTTGGGCATATTTTCGAGCCGTTTTCTCCACATAAAGAGTGAGATGATAACTATTAGTTCCAACAGACCTATTGGAGTCAGAAAGCTCCAATGAGCCGACATTTTGTCCCAGACATGCCAAGTAAGAAGAAACATTGCTAAATAAGTTAGTGAATGTAGCTTTTTCCAATTTCGCTTGAGCTTTCTCATACTCCAATTATTGGAGGTAATAGCTAAGAGAGTGAAAATCACAAAGGTAGTCACACCTTGGATATAGATCCAATAGGTTTGCAGGTCAAAAAAATCAAAGTTTCTTTTTCTGATCAATAAAAAACCATGAGCTAAAGCCAAAACAAAAGCGATTAAACCCATTTGACGGCGATATTTAAGTAACAGTTTGGGAATATGGGTTTTTTTGGTTTGAGGAAACACAATTCTGAGAATAGTTGGTAGTAAGGTAACAATATAGCTACTTAAGGCTAAAAATCCCAAGAAATTAGCTAGTGGTGCAGTATCCATATGATCTCCTAATAATCTAAAATCACTCAAACTAAGTGGGGAATAGCTATGAGCCAAAGAAGAGAATTTTTAGGGGCGAAAATAACTGGCTCAATTAGCTATCCTATTGACCGGGGAACACCGGTCAGCGCAGGCACCGTCGTTTTACGGCGGTGTAACGCTGACCTTAGTGTGTTCAAAAACTGTAATAATCGCTTTAAGCAAAAACAAAGGTAGCATTGGCTTGTAAATCGCTAGCTTGAGTATTTTGCAACACTGCTAAGTCAAAATTAGAGAATGCGATCGCTGCATCATCTCCTATTTGTTTAAATGCCAAATCTTCTGTAGAAGCTATTCCTAGACCACCTACACCAATGACATCCGCCTCTAGATCGAAGTCAGTAATGGTGTTCGCCTCTGTCACGAGCTCGCCAGTGGCAATCCAAAAAGCATCAGACCCTTCTCCTCCACTAAAGATATTGTTTCCTCCATCAGTAACAAAGAGGACATCATCTCCATCCCCGCCAACAAGACGATCGCCACTGCCAGCAAAGAAAATATCCTTACCATCTTCGCCCAGAAGACGATTACCACCCCTACCAACAGAAGCATCGAGAATGTCATCACCTTCTCCACCAAAGAGGCGATCTCCTACTCCAGCAAATAGTTCGTCATTTCCTTCTTGACCATAGAGATGATTGTCTCCCCTACCAGCAGAAGCATCGAGAATGTCATCACCTTCTCCACCAAAGAGGCGATCTCCCACTCCAGCAAATAGTTCGTCATTTCCTGTTTGACCGTAGATACGATTCTGTCCGACCACAGCTTGGCTAGCATCAACTAGATCGTTCCCTCCATCAGCAAACACAATGTTGCCATTGCCATTGAAGTCATCACTAGAATCAGCAGCATCAAAGATATCATCTTCAGTAGTCCCAAAAATTTGTAAATTGGTAGGCTCTGGCTCTTCTCCTCCTTGAATAAA
>JASJEK010000164.1 GCA_030064915.1 Xenococcaceae cyanobacterium MO_234.B1 | reverse complement strand
GAGACAATCCAGAAGAGAAAATCAAGTTTCCCTCTGCCATCGATCTGCACAAGTGGTTAGTAGCAATGGTTAAACCTCAATATCCTTGGTATTACGAGAGTTCTAAATGTGCGCCTCAGTATGCCTTGAGGCATTTAAGGACTGCCTGGGATGATTGCTTCAAGAAAAAGAAGAAGCCACCTCGCTTTAAGAAGAAAGGGCGGAATGATAGCTTTACTCTTGATGGCACTATCAAAGTGGTAGACCACTACAAAATACAAGTTCCTAAGATTGGTGTACTGCATACTTTTGAGAGATTGCCTTTTGGCTATAAGCCGAAAAACATTACTATTTCCCGTCAAGCCGATAGTTGGTATATCAGTTTTAAAGTAGAAACTGAACCACGGGATACACTCAAGACAGTAGATGTGGTGGGAGTTGATTTAGGGCTCAAAGCCTTGGCTTATCTGAGTACAGGAATTGTCTTTGAAGGAGCAAAAAGCTACAAAAAATACGAG
This sequence comes from Xenococcaceae cyanobacterium MO_234.B1, assembly GCA_030064915.1. Lineage (GTDB taxonomy): Bacteria > Cyanobacteriota > Cyanobacteriia > Cyanobacteriales > Xenococcaceae > JASJCP01. The sequence continues at coordinate 9,840 of JASJEK010000164.1, read as the reverse complement.
AAGAAGTTAGCCAAACTGCAATGGCGTAATCGTAACAAAGTAATTGGTTCATCCAATTGGAAGAAAGCTCAAGCTAAAATAGCCAGGCTACATCGGAGAATAGCCAACATTCGCCAAGACACGTTACACAAGCTTACTACTTATTTGGCTAAAAACCACGGTCAAATAGTAATCCCCCCTTTCATTCCCCCCTTACTAAGGGGGGAATGAAAGGGGGGATGGAATGTTGAAAAAGCGGTGCGCGGGGAGGGGGGTTTTAGAAACAAATGAATCGACTGCAAGCACAGAACTTAAAACTATTAAAAACCCCCCCTTCCACCCCCGCGCCGCCCTTAGGCGCAAACGGGGCGTATAAACCGATGAGGAGACCTCATCGGACAGCCCCTCGGGAACGCGCACCAAGAAACCGAAAGCTAGCCAAAGCTATTGCCGACATGGGTTTCTTTGAATTTAGAAGACAACTAGAGTACAAGTGCAAGCTTTATGGAAGCCAGCTAATTGTCGCTGACAGATTTTTTCCATCGAGCAAAACTTGCTCTAATTGTGGTTGGTACAACCCAGACCTAAAGCTATCAGACAGATGGTTTCTCTGCATTGAGTGCAGCTCTTTCATCGAGAGGGATTGGAACGCAGCGATCAACTTAAGTAGGTGGAGTCACCGCCAAGCTCAAGCCTGTGGATAGGAAGTCGCCGACGACCCTAGTTGAAGCAGGAATTTTTCAATTTGGAACGCAAATGTTAGTAAAAAATGAACGGGGATTCTCTCTGAGATGCTCAAAGCGCAAAATCTTTGTCTAGTCTAACTAGTCTAATTTTCTAACATTGCCAAATCTATTATCGAGGTAAACAAATCTGAAATTTAGTACCCCTTTCCACTTCACTCTCAACCGTAATCTTCCCGTCATGAGCCTGAATAATTTGTTGTGCGATCGCTAGTCCCAAACCAAAACCCCCTGTTTCTCTGGTACGGGCTTTATCCACTCGGTAAAAGCGCTCAAAAATATGGGGTAAGTCTGAGGCGGGTATACCTCTACCAGTATCTTTGACTTTAATTAGAATTCGACGAGGTTTAACCGTCAGTTCTAAGACAACCATTCCCCCAGAGGGAGTATATTTAACAGCGTTATCGAGTAGATTACGAATCGCTTGTCCTAGCAGCTCGCGATCGCTACAAACTTCAAGGGGTGTTGTGGGTAAATCTAAATGAAACTCTAAACCTTTTGCTGCTGCACCCGTTTTATATTCCTTAGCCAAAGAGTTTAACAACTCTACTATGTCAGTTTTAGTTATATCTTGAGGATTTAATTTTCCTTCGTGACGAGCTAAAAATAGCAAATTAGCGATCAAAACACTCATCGATTTACTTTGAGTAACGATGTTTGATAAACGCTGGCGGGGTTGTTGATTATCTTCAATGGGGGCGAGTAAACCGACTTGAGCATTACTTAAAATTGCTGCTACTGGAGCCCGTAGCTCGTGGGAGGCATCGGCAGTAAACCGTTGCAATTGTTCGTAAGAACGTCTGACAGGCTGCATTGCCAAGCCACCGAGAATCCAACCCACTATTCCAGTAAAACCGAGAGTAATTGGTACTCCAAGGCATAAAAATAAACGCGATCGTACCAGTGAATCTTGAAGAGGCTCAAGAGAAACAGCAACTTGTAGATAACCAACTAAAGATTGCTCATACTTTAAGGGAAGGGTCAATTTACGCAGATGTTTTGGTCGAGTCGTACCATTAAGGTTGCAGTTGTACTCTAGAGTTTGCCATCCGGGTGTCACTAGAGACTGTTGGTGAGGACAATTACCCATAAACTCTAAGAGGCGTTTCTGGGAATCATACCAGCGAATATAAATGATTTTTGATTCAGAGGGAAAAGTTTCGCGATTGGGCAACGATACATTTTCTGTGTCTATCTGCCAGCTTTTCTCTTGTGGCTGGTAGCTTGTAAGTGAGGCTATTTTTTGAGTTTGAGCGTAAATTCGAGCATCAAATTGCCCCATTTGCTCTTTTACCTGACGATGATAAATTGTAAAAGCAAAGAGAATTAAAATACTTCCCATTGAGAGGGTAAACCAATAAGCTAGGCGACGACGAGAGCGCTCGAACATTGATAATTTGAAAATTAGCTTTTCTGTTGGATGGTTACTCTAAATTTAACTAACTTGATTCAAAGTTGAGGATTGTGTGAAAAATCCCATCAATCTCGAACATCTAGACGATAACCTATCCCGTAAACGGTTTCCAACCAATCTTTGGCTCCAACTGTTTCTAAACGCTGTCGCAATCTTCTAACTAGAGTAGTTACCGCATTACTTTCAGGTTCACTTCCCCAACTCCAAAGTGCCTGTTCGATTTGGTCGCGGGATAACACTTGCTGGGGATGACGCATGAGATATTCCATTAGTTGAAATTCCCTTACTGAAAGTTGAATCTTCTCCTTTCCCCGCTTTAAGTTTAAACTGGTTAAATCTAGCTGTAAATTCGCTAAAGTTAGGGTATCTCCTTGCCATAAGGGAGAGCGTCTGCCCAGAGCTCTTACTCTTGCTAGTAACTCTAAAACATCTACAGGTTTAACAATATAGTCATCCGCACCCCCATCTAAGCCATCAACCTTATCAGCCGTTGTATCTTTAGCGGTTAGCATTAGTACTGGTGCAGTATTACCCAAATTCCGATACTGACGACAAAGATCGACACCGCTAACTTTAGGTAACATCCAGTCCAAAATCAATAGGTCATAATCTTTTTCCCTGATTAGGGATAGTGCCGTTTCGCCATCTTCCACTGCATCAACTATATGTCCCACCTGAGATAATGCTACTTGTAAGGGTTCTAGTTGTGCTGGATCATCTTCGACTAAAAGAATTAGCATTTCAACCAAGGCTATTTTTATTTTTATGGTAATGAATTTCATGGGTCGGATTAAATGGTGGCAATTTTTGCCTTCTTTGGGATTAGGGTTTTGGCTGGCTTTACCCTTATTAGGATTAGCTTTTTGGCTAGTTAGTGGATTGGTTACAAAGCATAGTTTTCAACTTTCTAATCAATCGGTTGAATCTTTCAAAATTACTCCCGCTCCAGCTCAACCATCTACTAAAATACTTTTCATTAAAGTTACAGTCGATCGCGCTCGCAATATTTCCCAAGTTAAAGTCAAACAGGCAACCCAAGTTTATCAAAAGCAGGAGTTTGAATTAGCGACTACAGAATTAGAGAGAGTAGAAACAGCAATTAGCCAAAAGCTTGGGTTACCTCCCGAAAAAGTTAGACAATTATTACGCTATCAAATAAAAGAATGAAGCTGAGGCGATTTGATTAACTCTCAAGCAATTTTAGATTAGACTAGTTCCAAATTTTGATGCTGTCGCCATTTCAAACCAATAGTGCGACATAAATCAATGGAGGATATTGGGTACGAAATCCACTAACCAGATTGCTGATACTGCTGATGGGAAGAGTACAGACTACGCCCAGCTTGAGGATGGGGCGGGTCTGAAAATCCCTGATTTTGCCTAAGGCAGAGCGATACTGCTGTCGAATATTTTCTGCTTGTTCTAGAAAAGATTGTCCTGCTGGAGTAAGTAAAGCCCGTCTCCCTCCCCCAGAAGTTTATACTAATCTACTGATTTCTAAACAGCCCATGATTTAGCTCTATTCTGAAACTAGAACAACAATTTGAAGAACTTGTGAGGGCATTCTTAGGTTACATGGAGCGGAAATTGGAGTCTGAATGCCTTATTTTCTCGTTGGAAAAATGATAACTCCGAACTCACGTTTAATTAGATTAATATTGCTCAATGGAACTTTGCTGTTTTTGGTAAGGGGTTCTAATGCACCAATCTATCGGGAACTGGCTCCCCAAGCTTTAGACGGCAATATTAGTTTGAATCTGCGTCATGGAGTGTGGAAACTGTGGGAAGAAAAGCCAATCTATCAGGATATGACTTTGGATTTAGTATGCAATCGCGGTAAATGTGATTCAGAAATCTGGGGTTATGCACCTCGTTTTAATAAAGATGTCGATCATCAAGGGGAAATAGTAGTTACTCCCACAGAGCAAGCTTGGAAATTGCAAGTCAAGATCAAGGTTCAATCCCATCCTAGCAATCCTGAGTTAGAAGAAGCTTATTACAACATAGAGATTATTCCCCACGAAGGTAACTTTATTGGTAGCTATGTCGGAAGGTATCAAAAACGTCAACTGGCAGGAAAGGTTACAGGAAAGAAAAGTAACCTGCAATCTGTAACTATGGCTAATCATCAACCGATTCAACCCCAAGAACATCCTCGTCTCATCTTTCGGAAGCAAGAACTTCCCCTACTAAGAAAAAAAGCTCAAACCCCCTATGGCAAAGCAATTATCTCGCGCTTAGAAAAGGCTCTTGAGTCAAAAATTTATTATGATGAAGCTTACGTTCCCAATGGAGGCTATCATGCAGCAGGACATTGTTTCCTCTCCCTTCTGAGAAATGACCCCCAGTCAGCAGCAACAGCTTGGGAAATTGTGGAGCAATCTTTGGCACAACCAGGAAGAAGATTTCTAGAACATGCTCCTATTGTGGCAGGAGTGGCAATGGCTTATGACCTTTGTTATCCAGCTTGGGATGAAACTCAACGACGCAAGATCACTCGCTGGCTAGGAAATCAGGCAGTTAAACTAACTAAAGGGGATACTCCTAAAAGGGGGTGGAATAATAATCCGTGGAGTAATTGGTATGCTAGAGCTAGGGGTGCATCGGGATTAGCAGCTTTGGCAATTCTTGATGAACCAGAAAAGTATCTCCCTAACCATAAATTTTTTACTAGTCCAAAAGAAGCTTGGCGGTTAACTAAAATTGCGGAACGAGGCGTAATTCGCTATCTTAACTGGGCAATTGGCGATCGCGCTTTTGGGACAGAAGGGGATTTATACACTACTGAACCTTGGATATTAAGTATCATTCCTTTTATCCAGGCTTATCGCAATGTGGTGGGTGTGGATATAGCTCCTGATAAGACTCAATGGATGTTACCGAACTATATCTTGCGCTCAGTAGAAACAGATACAGGGTTTGCTGCCCCTACTTACGGCAGACATCGTTTAAAAGCCAATCCTTCCCTATTTGCTGTAGGTTTACCCATTGTCAGTAATGCATTTTTACCAGGAGTGATGGAATTTTATGACCGTTACTTGGGCTTAAATGGCGATCGCAGTTTTGGCATTGGTCAATTTTTTCCTTATCAAGCAATTTTTGCCCTTGTTGGTTATCAAGATGAGGTTACACGGCAAAATCCTGAAGCACTGTGGGGCAAAGTTTTAATAGACAGGCAAAAAGGTTTTTACTCCTTGCGGAATCAGTGGCAAGATAACAATGATTTTGTTGCTAGTATTTATCTCAAAAAGCAGCATCTTGGAGGTTCTTGGTCATTTCCCGATGCTGGTAGCTTTCGGATTTGGGGTCTAGGAGAACAATGGGCGATCGCTGGAGCCAGTAAGACAAAGCCAGAAAATGAGAATATAGTAGTTACTCCTTACTCTAGTAACAAGGGTAGTAAACCAATATCCGAAAAAATTGCCCCTGATGGTTCGGGAATCGTAACAATGATTCAAGGTAAGTGGCTACGTTCCTTCGCTGTTGATTATAGTAAGACTTCAGGCTCACCAGGCTTATTTGCTGTAGTCGATCGCTTCAATCTTACACAACAAAAAGATTTTCAAACTAAAACTTGGGTATTAAATGTTTCTGGCAAAGTAACCCTGGAAGATTCTAGTTTTACCATTACTTCCCCTTCTGGTGCAACCATGAAAGGCACATTTATCTCTCCTGGTGGAGTGGAACTATCTTATACAACAACAGAAACAGGGGGTTTAATTCGTGCTGAGGGGATTAATGATTTCTTTGTCATTATGACGGTACAACAAGGAGCAATTCCCCAAGTGTCAATTGAAGGTAGTGGTTTAGGTGCGACTGTCAAAGTAGGAAATCAAAGGATTGCTTTTGATGGTAGTAAGATAATTCTGGGGGAAACTCCCCAACCTTAATACCCAATTTGATAATGTTATAGAAGTGTGTATTGGATTACACTAAAAACCACCAAAGCTCGCTGGGAGGCGGAACTTATGCAACAAATATTAGCAGCCCACGATATTCCCAGTCGTGTTATCGACATTGGAGTCGGTATTTACTTTGGACAGGGTAGTCAATCTGCGTTACAAGTACTAAAGCAACACCAATGGACAGCTTTATTACTCCTGAGTTCTCCTGAAGAAGATTAAGTCAACTACGGTCGAAAGTTAATTACATTAACAAAATACTATAAATAAATATGTCAACCTTATTTGATTGGTTTGCCAATCTGAGAAAAACTGAACCTGCCATTCAAAAGCGGCAAGAACGAGAAATCGCCGATGGATTGTGGTCAAAATGTCAAGCTTGTGGTTTAGTAGCATATACTAAAGACCTCAAAGCGAATCAACTAGTTTGTCCTGAATGTGGTTATCATGCCCTCGTTGACAGTGAAGAAAGAATCGCACAATTGATTGATCCCCAAACTTGGGAAGAGATCGCTACAGAAATTCAACCTACCGATCCTTTAGAATTTCGCGATCGCAAGGCTTATCGCGATCGCCTTAAAGACTATCAAACCAAAACAGGCTTAACTGATGCTGTAATTACAGGAACAGGTTTGTTAGACGGTTTACCAGTAGCTTTAGGTGTGATGGACTTCCGTTTTATGGGCGGTAGTATGGGTTCTGTAGTAGGAGAAAAACTCTGTCGTCTTATTGAACACGCCACCAGTGAAAAAATACCTGTAATCATTATCTGTGCTTCTGGTGGTGCCAGAATGCAGGAAGGAATGCTAAGTCTGATGCAGATGGCAAAAATTTCTGGTGCGCTGAATCATCATCAAGCCAATGGACTACTATACATTCCAGTGTTAACTCACCCTACCACTGGAGGAGTCACCGCTAGCTTTGCCATGTTAGGAGATATTATCTTAGCTGAACCTAAAGCTACCATTGGTTTTGCAGGAAGAAGGGTCATTGAGCAAACTTTACGAGAAAAACTCCCCGAAGGCTTCCAAACCTCAGAGTATTTATTGAAACATGGTTTTGTCGATGAAATTGTCCCCCGTACTCAACTCAAGAAAACTCTGGCGCAATTAATTAGCCTCCATCAGCCTTTTCATCCCCTAATGTCTCCTTTGAAAATTGATAAAAATAGTAATTAGTTAGCTACCCACTAGCTTTTCGCGACTTCTGGCTCCTCTGAGATTCCTCAATTGGGGATCAATACTGTTCGGTTAAGAACCAAAACTAAAGAGTGGAGTAGGAACTCATGCATTCAAAAGTAATCCACAATCCAAAATCTAAAATCTAAAATTGGATACCATCAATCCTAGTTGCTTATCCAAACAGTAATAGAAATCACCTAATTGAAAACCTCAATTTATGCCCGTGCAAAGTATAGTTAAAATTTTTACACTATAACTTTTACACTATAATTTTAAGGTGGGCATTGCCCACCCTGATTTTATGATCCAGAGGGATTTTCTTGAAAACGGATGATTGCCAATTCTATTAATTTATCGACTAATTCAGGAAAGGTAATACCTGTAGCTTGCCACAATTGAGGATACATACTGGTAGCAGTAAAACCAGGTAGAGTATTAATCTCATTAATCAGCACTTCCCCTGTAGCTTCTACATAAAAGAAGTCAACCCTAGCTAAACCTGCTGCATCCACAGCCTTAAAAGCTTGTAATGCCATCTCCTGAATTTGAGATGTGACAGTATCAGCAACGGATGCAGGAATATGAAGTTGGGCTAATCCTGCGGTATATTTTGTCTCGTAGTCGTAGAAGTCGGTATCGAAACTTATTTCCCCAATTACGGAAGCTTTCGGGTTATCGTTGCCCAATACAGCACATTCTAATTCTCTAGCTACGACTCCTGCTTCTACGATAATTCTGCGGTCATAACTTGCTGCATTATCTAAGGCTGATTCTAATTCACTACGCGATCGCACTTTGGCAATACCTACAGAAGAACCAAGATTAGCAGGTTTAACAAAACAGGGATAGTCTAAGGTTGCTTCAATATCATCACACAGTTTGGGAAAGATACAGGGATTAGACCATACTTGCTCTCTAAATATGGCGACATATTTAACTTGGGGTAGTCCCGCTTCCGCAAAAGCGGTTTTCATGGCAATTTTATCCATTCCCACCGCCGAACCCAAAACACCACTACCGACAAAGGGAACTTGCATCAGGGTTAGTAAGCCTTGTATTGTGCCATCTTCTCCATTGGGACCATGTAGAATGGGAAACCAGACCTCTATTTCGGTCGATTCGGTGGGAAATTGCCAGAGATTACCTGGTTTAGAGACTTCGAGACCCTTGCCAGTCCCTAATACTTCTTGACTCACGTCCTGAGAGTGCCAAACTCCGCCCTTATCAATATAGACAGGGATTACTTCATACTTAGCCTGATTTTCTCCTGATTGTAAAGCACCAGCGATCGCTTTTGCTGAGACAATAGACACCTCATGTTCCCCTGAACGACCCCCAAATAATAAACCTACTTTCATCTATTTCACTGCCTCAAATTTTCCCTAGATGGTACAACATCTTGTTAAATATTGAATTACAGGAAATTACCTGGAGTTAGGTTAACAGTCATTATCAAACTGTAACGCTGAGTTAAGCAACTTATACAAAATGTGTAAATTAAATATTCGATGTATGCAAAATCTATATAATTAAAGTATAAATATTAGCTAAGAGAAGAAAGCTTTAAATTAAACGCCATAATACCCCAATTATTTCTCGATTAGGAGTCGCGCAAAAATAACTTATCTATTTCAGATTAATTTGAACAAGGATTCAAAGTATGTCTGAGTCACAGGAATAATCAAATTGTTTCTGATTCTGCTGCTTGAAAAACCTGATCTGTAGTCAGTTCAAGTTGAGGAAAAATATTAGACTTTAGCAAATCGCCTTTAACAAACTTTTCCATTTGATATTCCCCTTCAATTAACTGACAAATAGTAATCGTTGGTTGTTTGGGTTTTCCAATGTAGCGCACAGCGCCCAACGCACGATAATCGACAATCCAATATTCAGCAATTCCCATTGCTTCATACTCTACGAATTTGTGCCCGTAATCATCTCGCCAATTAGTACTAACAACTTCAATCACTAAAGGGATAGTTGAACCATTTTGAATTACAGATGACTTTTGCCATAAGGGTTCATCTTTAATATATTCTCGATTAATAACTGCTACATCTGGTTGATATCCTGAACGAGGTGCCAGAGGTTTTAAGAGACAGTTGCGCGGAATAGAATAGGGAAGTTGTTGTTTGCGAATTTCCCAGTTTAATTCCGCTACAAGAAAACCACTAATATCTTCATGAGAACCTGTAGGCAACATTTCAACAACTACACCTTCTATTAATTCGTAGCGTTTACCGTCTTCTGGATAGCATTCCAGAAATTCCTCAAAACTTATGGGTTTGGTTTGTGATGCAATCATGTTGTTACAACCGTTATTATTTCCCTGCTGCGATCGCCCCATTTCATCTCCTCCCAATAGCATGGGAACCCCCTGAGACAGCATGAGAGTGGTCAAGAAGTTCCTTTTCTGTTTCTCTGGCAACTGTAGCACTTCCGGGTCATCTGTCTCCCCTTCCACACCACAATTCCAAGAGTGGTTGTCATTAGAACCACTGTCTTCCCCATTCGTCACAAGTTAAGGCAAAGTATATTTTGTCAAGGTATTGTTAATTAATCTTTACTAAGCTTTCAACTCCTTGCTGTGATTGGCATTGACGATTTACATTCTTTTAGGA
>JASJEK010000163.1 GCA_030064915.1 Xenococcaceae cyanobacterium MO_234.B1 | reverse complement strand
GGTCTTTGTCCACCTGATTTGTTCCACCAGTCTGGCGCTGGAAAACTGTTGGCACAAGATAAAACTCCAATCGAAAAGACCACAAGGGTAATTATCTGCCATAGTCTCTGTCGCTGGATATTAACATTGCAGATTACTTGAGTTGTAAGTAGGTAAGCAACAGCTAGCTGAATTCCCAAGTAACAGGGGACTAGATACCGACTTGTACCCGATCTTTGTCCACCCAAGATTAAATCAGGTAAGATAGTCCCCAATGCTGGAATCCCAATCAAAGTCAAAATGAATAACCAAGTCTGTTTGGGAGTACGGCGGCAGAGAAAATAAATTGAATATCCAGCAAAAGTTACGATAGCTAAGACTACAACAATATAAGGAAATGGATTCTCAAAGCTAAAATTATAGTTGAGTTCAAAATCAAGAAAAACTCGGCTAATATGACGTCCCCATCGGAAAATTAACTCCGGAATACCATTTTTCAAGCTTTTAGTTAGCCAACTTGTTGCTCCCCAAACCCTAGACCAGTTAAGAATGCAAACAACAATCCACGGGGTAAAAGCTAGAAATCCTACAAGTGAGGAAAACATATAGGCTTTGACTATCTTATTTAATCGGAAGCGTTCAATTACAACAACATAGATTCCCTGTCCAATTGAGACAAATAAAGAATAGAGATGTGTATAAAATCCCAGTGCCACAGTTACAGCATAAATTCCCCAACTGATCTTGGTTTTAAGTCGCAATGCTCGCAGTAATGCCCAGCTAGATAGTAAGATTGTAACTGTCCATAAACTATAAGGTCTTGCCTCCTGTGCATATAGCACATGGAAAGGGGAGATAGTCATCAGGGCGATCGCCATCCATCCTACCAGGGGTGACTTAAATAATTCTAAACATAGCCAATAAATGCAAGGCCATGCTAGCAAGCTGAAAAAGGCAGATAAGCTTCTCGTCGCTGCTACTGAGTTACCAAACAACTGAACCCAAAATCGCGCCATAAAAAAATAGAGTGGCGTATGGAAGGGTTCTTGTTTTGCCATTCCATTGATTACATCGATTAAGTTTTTTGCGGAATTGGGATACTGGTACTTGTGTAGCTCTTGAACACTGATTACAGAACCATTGTAAAGCTGCTGACTGACTTCTTCTTCTGTGTATCCAGAAATTCTTAATGAAGTAAAAACCTCATCAGTCCAGTAAACTTTTCGTTCTAGATTGACAAACCTAAAAAATATACCCACTACCAAAAGTACAATTAGTAAAAAGTATAGGGCTTGTACAAACAAAGAATGATTTCCTTGAGAAAGTCGCATTACCTTCCCCCAGACACGAGTGATATACTGGCTACTTTAACTAATAGATAAGACAAATAAGACAAATTGGTGAAATTAAGTACCATCAAAATCATCTTCTTTGCTAATTTTTTGCGAAAAAATCGGTAGCTAGTCTTCGGTATGCTTCGCGTACACTATATATTGTTATTCAGAACTCATCATCCTCAGTCTTTTTGAAGATGAGAAATCTCTATAACAAATAGATATTTAAGCAAATATTTAGGGTAAACGGTGCTAGACCTCAAACTAATTCGGGACCAATCCACCAGAGTACAAGAATTACTCCATCGTCGTAATTCAGAAGGATACGATATCCAACCAATTCTCGATTTAGACCAAAAACAACGGGAAATCGAAACCAATCGCAGTCAGTTGAGTGCGCGGAGTAATGAAATTGGTAAAACCATCGGGCAAAAAATTCGTACTGGAAGCGACCCGAAAGGGTCGGAAATCGCTGCTTTAAAGGAAGAAGGCAACAAAATCAAATCTCAATTGGGAGAACTCGAACCCCAAGAAAAGGAATTAAAAGCCCACATTGCCAGTCTTTTATTAGAATTACCCAATTTACCTGATGAATCGACTCCTATTGGAAAAGACGAAACGGAAAATGTTGAAGTAAGATGTTGGGGATACGAATATATTTCTCAAGATGAAAAAATCTTACCCCATTGGGAAATTGGAGAACAATTAGGCATTCTGGAGTTTAAAAGGGCGGTCAAAGTTGCTCAAAGCCGTTTTGTGAATCTGATTGGGGCTGGTGCTGCTTTGGAAAGAGCCTTAATTAATTTCATGTTAGATCAGCAAATTACAGCAGGATACACCGAAATAATACCTCCTGTGCTAGTTAACAGTGATTCTCTTACTGGTACTGGTCAATTGCCTAAGTTTTCGGAAGAAAGCTTCAAATGTAGCGATGATGATTTGTGGCTCACTCCCACCGCAGAAGTTCCCCTAACTAATCTATATCGAGGAGAGATACTAGAAGCATCCCAGTTACCGATTTATAACTGTGCTTATACTCCTTGTTTTCGTCGGGAAGCAGGAAGCTATGGCAAAGATACTAGAGGTTTAATTCGCTTACATCAATTTAATAAGATTGAATTAGTTAAGTTAGTTCATCCTGACAATTCGGAAGCAGAACACCAAGCCCTAGTTCAGAATGCAGAAGCAATTTTACAAGCCCTAAAACTACCTTATCGAGTGATCGAATTGTGTACAGGAGATTTGGGCTTCGGAGCAGCAAAATGTTATGACTTAGAAGTATGGCTTCCTGCTTCGGAGACTTACCGAGAAATCTCTAGTTGTTCCAATTTCCGTGATTTCCAAGCCAGAAGAGCCAATATCCGTTTTAAAGAAGCTGGGAAAAAAGGTACACAATACGTTCATACCCTCAATGGTTCTGGTTTGGCAGTAGGAAGAACTATGGCTGCTATCCTAGAAAACTATCAGCTACCTAATGGTACAGTGGAAATTCCTGAAGTATTACAACCTTACATTAAACGGGAAGTTCTCTAGCTATCACCAAGGTAGATTACTACCATCCCAAGAGAAAAACTGTCCGCTATTACTCATATCCAATCCTTCCATCACTGATAGTAGCTGACTAACAGTACGCTCTACAGAAAATAATTTTTCTGGAGGGACATTTTTTTGGAAGGGTTGGGACAAGCGAGTATCTGTTGTTCCTGGATGGAGGGCAACTACAATAGTTTTAGGACATCGGCGACTGTACTCTATAGATATAGTTTTCAGGAACATATTTAAGGCTGCTTTGGAAGCACGATAACCATACCAACCACCAAGACGATTATCTCCGATGCTGCCCACCTTAGCAGAGATACTGGCAAAGATACTGCCTTGTTTGTGACGCAACAAAGGCATAATATGTTTAGCTAACAATACGGCACCAATACTATTCACTTGGAAATAGTAGATAAGATTATCAGCATTAATTTGTTTGAGACTTTTTTCGGGTTGTAAATCTCCCTGATGTAATACACCAACACAGTAAATAACTAGATGCAATCGATCTACTTCCTGACTGATTGTTTTAATCGCTTCGGCGACAGAAAATTCTTGGGTAATATCCATTTCCAGACAACATAACTTATCTAGATAGCTATTTTTTAAGGCAATTAAGGAGGATGCAGCTTGACGACTGCGATAAGTCCCATAGATACGGTCAATATTAGGATATTTAAGTAACTGTTGGACAAATCCTAAACCGATACCTTGACTCGCACCAACAATCAAAGCATTTATAGGATCAACTTCTGTAAGAATTGACATAAATTTTGGAACTATTTACAACCTATTTACAACCTAAACTATCTCTAGTCGCAACTCCTGTTGTCGGATTTACCCCCTCTGCCCTTTTACACAGAAGATATACTTGATAGCGGTCCAAAATAGCACCAGAAAAATCTGCACCAGTAATATCTGCATCTTCAAAAGTAGTACTCGTGGCAACAGCATCTTCTAAAATAGCGTTAGTTAAATTAGCTTGGTCTAAAATCACCCGATCCATCAAAGAAGAAGTAAGATTGACATCGGATAAATCAGTATTGAGAAAATTTGCTTTAGTTAGAATCGAATTACTCAAATCCGATCCCGCAAAGGTTGTACCCCTAACATCCGCAGCAGCAAAAACTCCACCTTTTAAGTTGCGATGGGAAAAGTCTTGGTTACGCAATTCACTGTAGGTGTAGTTTACCCTATTGTCTTGAGCTACTACAGGATGTGCATCAAGTAATATCCACAATATTGCCAAAGTCACCGTCAAGAGGAGAGTGATTAGTCTTTTGCCAAAATTCAACATTAGTAATCTTTTCACCATAAATGCACGTTTGGAAGCCTCGATACTTCAGGACGAGGAGGAAAAACGTGCCAATAAACAAAACGTGCGTAGCACATCCTTATTTATTGTATAATCATTTTCGTGAGTTTTTATTGTGCATGAAACAAGTTCTGACGCTAGTTATAAAACTTCAAGTTGATATCAGCCAACGGCAATTGTTGATTGATACAGCTAACGCTTTTGCGTCTGCTTGTAATTGGATTAATCAAAATGTAAATTCAAATTTGACTAATAGAAACTCAATCCAAGCTGTCTGTTACAAAGATGTGAAAGTAAGGTTTGGATTAACAGCTAATCATGTAGTTAGAGCTTGTGCCAGAGTTGGGGCTAATCGAGTAGGTGCCAAACAAAAAGGGAAAAAGGTCAAATATATTAAGCCAACTAGCTTTGATTGTGATGCTAGAACTTTTCGCTTTATTGAAGAAAGTTGGACTGTTAGTGTTAGCACTACTGGTAAAAGATTAACTGCACTAATTAGAGCTAGTAACTATCATCGAGGCAAGCTAAAAGGACAAAAACCTACATCTGCTCAAGTATGTTTACATCGTGACGGAGATTGGTATGTACACATACAGCTAAAATCTGAAGCTCCCAAGGTTCAAAAAACTAGCAATGTTATCGGAGTAGATTTTGGCAGACGAGATATAGCCGTAACCAGCACAGGTCAATCATGGTCAGGAAAGGAGATTAAAGAAACTAGAGACAAATTTAGTCGTGTAAGAGCTTCTCTTCAAAAGAAAGCATCCCAAGGCACAAGGTCAACTAGACGTAGAGCTAGACAGATATTGAAACGGCTATCGGGACGTGAGAGAAGATATCAAGCATGGCTTAACCATAATATATCTAAAGCAATCATTGCTGAAGCTAAAGACACCAATTCTTTTGTAAGTATTGAAGATTTGACTGGTATTCGTGAAAGAACAAATCAAAAGCCAAGAAACAAAACCGAAAGAAGACGGTCTAATTCTTGGGCTTTCTATCAACTAAGGACTTTTCTTGAGTACAAAGGAATCAAAGAAGGAGTGGAAGTGATAGCAATTAATCCAGCTTATACCAGTCAAACTTGCCATTGCTGCTTGCATATGGGCTTGAGAAGTAACAAGTCTTTTAAATGTAGCAATACTGTCAAGTGTGGTTGGATTGGAGATGCGGATGACAATGGCTCGAAAATGATTGCTAAGGTAGGCTTGAGTGTAAACCAGGCTGGAGGTTCTCAGCTATTGGCTTGTCCAGTAACTGAAGGGCTACCAAAAGCCTCATGCCATAAGGGCTGAGGTAGTTTACGATTGAGTAAGTATTTTTTTTATTAACAAAGGCTTGACAAATGGGATTTTACCTTAAATTGTCACCAATGGACCACAGGTAAAGCACGTCCGCCCTGTACTACCGCTAGTCGTACCAGATAATACTCATCTCAGAACAGGGGAGTGTTTAAAGTCAGTAGATCTAAAAGTTACGAAAGAATAGGCATTTGAGGCGAAACAGGAGCCAGAATCCAAGAGCCAGGAGAGAAGCATTTGGCTACAAGTTAAATACTTCAGCCAGTAAGGAGTTAGCCAATTATTATTCTGAGTTCTGACCGCGGAATGCGGTCGGGGAATGGGGCTAGAACAAACAGTTAACTGTTGGATTCATAAACATAAAATTAACAAGCCCCCTTCCCCCGCAGGCACCGTCGTTTTACGGCGGTGTAACGCTGACTCCTCCGACTCCAAAGAGTTTTAGCTCTTTTTCGAGCTACTGAAAGTCAGTTTTGCTCCCAATTATAAATTCTCCTACTGAAGATTCAGTATAGTAATCACATCCTGTCGCCTCAGCCAATAGATCGGCATTACCTGTTCCGAGAGCGCAAGGAGCAAGCTCCATAGCTGTAGCTACTAGATACATGGTTTGATACAAGACTCCGACGTGCTTTAAGATTAGGCTATAGGCGATCGACTCATAGGCCCAGCTTACCCGAGAAAAGCGAGCGGCAAAAATAATTAAAATCTGTGGCAGACATTTGGCACCATTAGCTTGTTGAGCATTGGCTAGAAGTGCTTCTGTATGTTTGTTGCTCCCGGAAATTTTCTCCAGTTGGTGATCTTGGGGACAATAGTGATAGAGTCCAGAGGGAATATTGGCACAGATGTTGATGGCTAAATATAGCTCTAATTCGTAACAGGCTCCTCCACCGGGATAGGGTCGATCGCTCACTTCCATATATTCCCTGGGTATGATTTCCCTAACTCTGGCTGCACGATAGAGAAATTCACCCAATTGTTCCTCTGCGATCGCTTCTTGCCCATGTATCCTGACCGAATTTCTCTGTTCTAGAACTAGGGTCAAGGAAGCATCTGTTTGCTTGAGTTGTTCGAGATCTGGTTTGTAGAGGTCGATGACCTCAGGGGACATTTTCGGCTTGATGGCTGGGAGGGGTTTAATTTTACCTAAAAAGCGATAGGATTTGCCGATTTTAGACCCATGTCTGCTACTGCGACTGCGAGAGTGAAACAGTAGATCGTGAAACTCCCATTGAGCTAGGGTCTGGTTTTCTTCCTCGCTTATTTTGCCGTCTTCTTCAACCTCAGACAGCATTTTGGTACTGAGGAGAAGACTTAGGAACATCTGGGCTGCATCTGCCGATATACCAGGTATTTTATTTAAAGTAGAACAATTGTGAGGTTGAGCAAGTTCACTCAGCAGAGCCGCACCCCGCCAATCTGCGAGAGTAATTTGTGCATGAGATAAGGGCGATTCTAGAACAAGCTGGGAGTTATCTTTACGGCAATAGGCAAAGCGCGACAATATATATTTTTGTTCTCGTGCTACCTGAGTCCACTGCAACTGATGAGCATCGGTAAAAGGAACCAGAGTTGCTAGAGGTAATCCCTCCGCCTGGAGAGTATAGCAAATCAGACCACAATTGATAAATTGTTGGAGATAGTAATAAAACCGAGGCAGTACAGAGCAACCATCACTCTTTAACACCACCTCGCTCAAAGCATCTTCTGTAGCACCCCCGTTACCCAAAATCCGCATTACCTCCACAAATCCAGGGGAAAGCTGCTGGAGATTGAGTTTCATCAAAGGTGAATCAATTACCAAATCATCCTCTGATTGGTTAAACACAGAAGTGTTTTTCGGGAAAGAAAGTAACAGCGATCGCAGCATTTTTGTTAATTTGGTAAGTGAATTATGGTCGCTTCGCTCGAAGTTAGAAGTTAGAAGTCAGAAGTCGGAAGTCGGAAGTCGGAAGTCGGAAGTCAGAAGTCAGAAGTCAGAAGTCGGAAGTCAGAAGTCAGAAGTCAGAAGTCAGAAGTCAGAAGCGGTGCGACCCTGCGGTCGGACCCTGCGGATGTTCCCCGCTGAAAGCGCGCCGAATGGCGACCCGCCAAGGAACGCCGACCAAGAGAGGCGAGGGAACCTCGCCCAAGGAACGCGCACTCCTGTGAGGGAGAAAATTTAATGAAACTTATCCCTCAAATCAACCTCGACAAAGTAAAAGTAGTAGGAAGGCCTTTTTAAGCAAAAGTGAAAAATTTGCATTTTTGAGTTATTTACTAGAAAGTAAGTAAAGTCTGATTAAGCTAATTGTAAACACTATTTTATTGGGGGATATCAGCCATGACAATTGCTACAAAACGCTTTCCCATAGACCTCGGAGCTTACAAACCAATAGCTTTGAATCCTGCCGAGTCGAACCTCACAGCTCAACAGCTAGCAGACTTAAACAGCAACATTCAACTGGTTCGGGATGCGATCATTTTTTTTACGGCTACGGGGGCTGCCAGGGGAGTAGGAGGTCATACGGGAGGCCCTTACGATACAGTACCAGAGGTGATGATTCTCGATGCCTTCTTCCGAGGCGCACCAGATAAATTTGTGCCAATTTTCTTTGACGAAGCAGGTCACCGAGTTGCTACCCAATATCTCATGGCAGTGATCCATGGCGATCTGCCCGCAGAGAATCTTCTCAGTTACCGCGCAGCCCATTCTAGGCTACCAGGACACCCCGAGTTAGGACTTACTCCTGGGGTAAAGTTTAGCTCCGGACGATTAGGGCATATGTGGCCTTACGTCAATGGTGTAGCTATAGCCAATCCTGATAAAGTAGTGGTTTGTTTGGGTTCTGATGGTTCGCAACAAGAAGGCAATGATGCGGAAGCAGCCCGTCTAGCAGTGTCTCAAAATCTCAATGTGAAATTGTTTATTGATGATAATGATGTGACCATCGCTGGACATCCTTCAGAATATGTCAAAGGGTTTCATGTTGCCAAGACTCTAGCTGGTCACGGAGTTACGGTAGATGAAGGAGCGGGAGAAGATGTGGACGAACTGTACCGTCGGATGTGCGAAGCTGTCACCGCTTCTGGCCCTGTTGCCTTAGTTAATAAGCGGAAGATGTGCGTGGGTATTGAAGGCTTAGAAGGTTCGCCCCAGGGTCATGACGTAATTTCAGTAGATTTGGCGATCGCCTATTTAGAAAACAGAGGACAAACTGCTGCTGTTGAATATCTCAAAGGAATTGAAAAGCCTAAGCACAACTATACCTTTATGGGTTCGGGAGACAAAATAGGCTCTAACCGCAATGTCTTTGGAGATACAGTAATCTCTATCTTGAGTAAGATGAGCGAAACTGAACGCAAAGAGAAAGTATTCTGCATTGACAGCGACTTGGAAGGCTCTTGTGGGTTGAAACAGATTCGCCAGGCTTATCCCGAAATCTTTGTCAATTCTGGTGTTATGGAACGAGGCAACATTTCTGCTGCTGCGGGCTTCGGTATGGAGAAAGGGAAGCAAGGTATTTTTGCTACCTTTAGTGCCTTCTTAGAGATGTGCATCTCCGAAATTACTATGGCACGGCTCAACTACTCCAATCTCCTCTGTCATTTTTCCCATTCTGGTATCGATGACATGGCAGACAACACCTGCCACTTTGGTTTAAATAATATGTTTGCCGACAATGGATTAGATGACGGTTACGAAACCCGATTATACTTTCCTGCCGATGCCAATCAGATGAAAGCTTGTGTAGCAGCAATCTTTAACGATCCTGGGCTGCGCTTTATTTTCTCCACTCGCTCCAAAACTCCTAACATTCTCGATGCTGATGGCAATGACCTTTATGGCGACGGTTATACCTTTGTCCCAGGCAAAGATGAAATAGTGCGGTCAGGCACGGCTGGTTATATCATTAGCTTTGGGGAGGCTCTTTATCGTTCCTTAGATGCGGTAGAGAGGCTTAAGCAAGAAGGCATAGATGTGGGCTTAGTTAATAAATCTACTTTAAACGTCATTGATGAATCAATGCTAGCTCAGTTGGGCGCAGCACCCTTTGTATTAGTGGTGGAAGCCTTCAACCGTCGCACGGGATTGGGCAGTCGTATGGGTTCCTGGTTACTAGAACGCGGTTTAACCCCTAAATTTGCTTACCTAGGTACTCACAAAGAAGGTTGTGGCGGTCTCTGGGAACATTATCCCTATCAGGGAATCGACCCCGTTGGCATTATGAAAAAAGTAAAAGAATTAGTTTAGTTGGGAGTCCTTCAAAAGAATGGATCTAAGCCCCCCTAACCCTAGGGCTGTTTCAAGATGCTATAAGTTAAAGATTTTGGATGATAGGGAGATAGGGGAGTGGGGAAATGGGGAAATACAACACAATTTACTGGAAAATAAGCCCCGATAAGTTTTTTAAACTTACTCATTTTTCTGGTTAACTCAACTGAAATGACTAACAATTCGTTGACCAACCAAAATTATTGTTCCCTAAATTTTGTCTCAATGCAGAGTATTGAGCCTATAACCTCCCTATCTTCCCCACCTTTCCTATGTTCCCCATCTTCTTCATCTGTTTAACCAAGAATGAAACAGCCCTACCTAATTCTGGAGGACGCGATGTCGAGGGAGAGGGATGGTTCGAAAACCGAACCATTTCCCATCGAAGCTTTGGAGGTTTCCTCCGACATTTCAGCCGTCCGTAGAGGGAATTAGCTGATGCTTCGCTGTTTTACAGACGGGATTTAGGGGGCTAAACTCCAGTTTCAAACCAGACAAATAACACAAAACAAATAGGAGTCAAACATGGCAACCAATTTACTAGAACAACTAAAAGAAGTAACTGTCGTTGTAGCAGATACGGGGGATATTCAGGCGATCGAAACCTTTACCCC
>JASJEK010000022.1 GCA_030064915.1 Xenococcaceae cyanobacterium MO_234.B1 | reverse complement strand
TTAATAATCGTATTAGCAGTACGAGGAAAGACATAATCTGAACCAACTAAGAAAAATTCTTTGCCTTTCTTTTCTAACAACCAATCTACAGCAGGTTCGATTTGTTGATTAGGGGCAGCACCAGTATAAAAAATATTGTTAGAGCATTCCTGTCCTTCGTATTGAACGGGATACCAAAGCATGTGCTGTTTGGATTCAAATACAGGTAATACTGCTTTGCGACTCGCAGAAGTCCAACAACCAAAAACAGTTACCACTTGGTCTTTATCAATGAGTTTAGCTGCCTTTTCCGCAAAAGTCGGCCAATCCGAAGCTCCATCTTCTTTAATCGGGACAATTTGTTTCCCCAATACCCCACCAGCAGCGTTAATCTCATCAATTGCCAGCATTTCTGCATCAACAACTGTGGTTTCACTGATTGCCATTGTACCGCTGAGGGAGTGGAGTATCCCAACTTTAATTACATCTCCTGCATCACCGTTAGTAGGAGTACTGCTAGAGCTAGTCTGAGTCGTATCGCTACCACCACAGGCTTTTAAGAGCATACTGGTGGCCACCCCTGCCGACCCATATACTAAGAATTTACGTCTTCCTAATTTTGACATTTTTATTTTTGTTCTTTAGGTAGTATTACTACACTCAACGGGGAGTATAAACGCTGTTGAATGTTAACTTATGTATTTGGGGTGTAATTGTATTCCAAGTTACAAAAAAACTTCTGCAACTAGTCTATTCTAGGAAATTGAAGTTAATTGGGGAAGTTTTCTTTCTAGGTCGAATAAGAAACCGTGAATGTACTCTTCCGTCCATTCTGAACCATATAAGCGGGTAAACATTCCTCTAGCAGGGTCTTTAGTAGCGCGATAGTCTATGTAACGTCTTTGTGCTTGTAAAATGACTTGTAGCTCTTGTTTGTCAGTTACTGATTCAGCTTGTTCAACAAAGTCTAAGTAAGCTTGCAAATAGTCTTTAAATGCTTCAAATACTTTAGTTTCTACTATTTCCGTTTCTTGGGGACGAGTCCATAGGAAAGCAGGAGAGAAAAATGGTTGTGCCTCTTCAGGAAAGTCACCACCCCATTCTAGATGCTGTTGATGTTTCTTAAAAATCGGTAAGATAGGCTTGGTGTACTTTTCTTGGTATGCAGCATCATGAAATAAAGGCTGCATATCTAGGGCAATAAGATGTCCTCCTGGGAGAGTTACTAAATCACCACCGAAAAAAGGTAAATCGTAATTAAGTTCTGGAAAAATTACAAAATTAAGTACTTGTAAGGAGTTTCCTCCCTGTACATGGGCTGCTCTAATTTGTCTTAGTTTGGCAGATTTAAAACCATAACTAGTAGTTAAGACAGGTTCTTGTCTTTTTCCTTTACCCATCACACCTTCTTTGCGTTCAAAGCCTTCAGGAATGGGATAGGGTGTTAAATCTAATCGCTCCTCTAGAGTTGCGATCGCATAATTTAAAAAGGGTTGATATAAAGTCATAAAAATTTAGGCAAAAATGATTATCTAGTAGAAGCGACAGCAAGGGCTGATGCGTCTTCAAACAAGAATTCATATAAGAATCTTTCTGCCCATTCTGGTCCAAAATAACTACTAAATAGACCGTGAGCAGGATCCCGTTCTGCACTATATTGGTCGTAGTCTTTTTGGGCTTTGACTATGCGCTGAATATCATCGGGATTAGTCAGAGGTTGGGCTGCTTCTAGGATTTCCCAGTATAGTTGGATGTACTCTTGATAAGCAGGGAATAAGCGATTAACTACAGTTTCCGCATCAGTTTTGGCAAAGAGCAAGTATTTAGAGAAATATTGGTTAGCATCATAGAATTTCATTTCTAAGTTTTGGGCTAACTCATTGTATTTATCCCGAATTTCTCCCATTGGTTCGATATACTTTCCTAGGTAAGAGCGATCGCGGAATAGGGGTTGAAAGTCTAATACTACTAAAATTTTCTTTTTGCCAAAGGAGAGAAAGTCAATACCTAACAAGGGAATATCATAGTTATGACTGGGATATATCACACTATTAAAGACTTGAGCCGTTTCTCCTGCATCTATGTAGGTATAACGAATTTTCCGCAATTGAGAGCATTGATAACACCAACTTTGAATTGTGGCGCGATTTTTTCCGCGATCGCTGATATTAGATTCTAAACCTGCTGGGATAGGACGGCTTTGTAAATCAAAACGATTAAATATCTGTTCTTCTAAATACTCTTTAAAAGGCTGAAACATAGATTATAACTATAACTTATAGATAGTACATCTCTAACAGAGCATAAAGAATTTATCCTAGTACAGTCTCATTTCTGAAAAACAAAGCAACAATCCGTAATATTGTTATTAATTATCTACTATTGTGTTTCGCTAACATAGCTTCGAGTTTTTCAGGAGATACACAACGGCGTTCTGAACAGTAAGTAGTTAAATTAATTCCGTTCATCATTCTGGTGGTACTGACTCTAACACGAAAATCATCGGTAACAAACCAAGCTCTTTCTTGTCCCTGATTATTGTCGTAATCGGTATTAATTGTGAGGATACCATCTTGACCGAACCAATAGCGACTAATAACGGGTATTCCTTCCACATAGCCCTTATTTCGGATTAATTTCCCAGTAAGACCTGTTTCATCATCAGGAATATCAATTAAAATTGCTGCATAGTTAGCATTGGGTTCTTTTTCATCGGTTGTCGCCATCCAACGAAAACTGGCGCCTCCTTTCGCTCTTTTGGGGTCAAAACCTTGTAGGGCGCAGACTTCATCTACTTTCGGGCTATCTGGCGCAATTACATCCACAATTAGGTTAGACTCTCCCGACTCATTAGCTACTGCATCAAAATGATGTACATTCCTTTCAATAAACCAAATTCCCTCACTTTTAGCGAAGAAATCCATCATTGTCATAGGTGGTTGAAAGTGCATCTGCTCTAAAATTCCTTAAAATATTCCTGAGAAAAGTGTATAAGATCAGAGGAAAAATTCCCTAACTGTAAAATGGCTGCTAAACCTCAGAAAAACCGCATTGCTTATCAAGAATTTGGCACAGATAGTAATGCTGAAGCTTTAAGCCGGGGAGTACCAGACTTACCACCCCAACAACAGAATATCAGAATTCAAGCTACGCGATCGGGGCGCAAAGGTAAAACAGTAACCGTAATCACGGGATTACAGCATAATAAAGAAACCCTAGCTAAACTCTTAAAAACCCTAAAAGCCCAGTGTGGCAGTGGCGGTACTGTTAAAGATAATACTCTAGAGATTCAGGGAGAACATAAACAAAAGTTGCTAGATATATTAACCAAGCTTGGCTACAAAGCCAAAATCAGTGGCGGTTAATCAGTAAGTTAAATAAGTAGTAAGACAGAATTAATTGTACATTTTCTATTCCCTACTCCCTATCTTGGTTGATTAATTATTCAAGTAAAAAGATACAAGTTGCTTTATTTTACTAATCCGAAAAAGTTTTAATAATAAGGAAAAGACGAGTAACATATTTTTGAAATCCTGAACTTTTAATTGACTAAACGTAACACTCGTTTAATAGAACTAAAAATCAACCCATATAGGGGAGGTGGTCGCGGTGCGACCACCTCCCCTATATAATGATTATCATTATCTAACAAATAACTTTACTTATTACCTAATAATACATTATTAATACACACGAGTACATGTAACTACTTATTTAATTAGTGTAATCACTTAGTAGAAAATGGGGATATTTGTGCCTGTTTTTAAGTAATTACACTGAGGTATTTTTTGCTATTTTTTTGTTATTTAAATAGTTGATGAAGATGTAGGGTCAATACTAGCATTAATATCAAGTAAGTTTTAATATTTCATGAAAGGACTATTTTTTACTTAGGAATTTTAGAACTTTATAAACTTGTGTTGTATGCTGATATTTACTCTAAAAATTATGAAAGTAATATCTAAATCCGCCAGACTCGGTAAACTATATGGGAGTACAGTATTTACCTCTCTAATCAATCTGAATTTTCCTGAACTATTGATTAAAATAATCAAACATACTGGGAAACGAAAGACAAAAAATCTAATTTTATCCAAAGTCCAATAATCAGCTTAATTAAGTTGCTAGAACAGTTCGCAGTAGTTTTTCTATATGTATAGATACTTAAGCATTGGCGTATTTGTCAGTATTTTTCCGTTTTTATATCGAAATCCTGCAACCGCCGCCATTACCTTAGAATTTTCCCTCGGCAGTCAGATTACTAGCAATTTGAGTTAATAAATCACTATCTGATAGGTAAATATAGGTTATGAAAATAGCTTTAGTTCATGATTATCTTACCCAAAGAGGCGGAGCGGAAAGAATTTTTGCAATGCTGTGTTCATTCTTCCCTCAAGGCGATATATATACATCTATATATCGAAAAGAAAATACGGTAAACATTGAAGGAAGAGAAGTTAACACTACTTTTCTTCAAGACATCCCTGGAGTAACTAGCTATTTTCGCTTATTTGCTCCTTTTTATTATCCAGCATTTCGCTCGTTAGACCTTCAAGAGTACGACCTCATTATTAGTAGTAGTTCATCCTTTGCCAAGGCAGTACGCAAAAAGCCGGGAGCAATACATATCTGCTTTTGTCATAATGTTACCCGCTTTCTTTGGGATACAAAGACCTATCTCAAAGAGAATAGTACCTACCAATTGTTCTCGCCTCTAATTAACCAGACCTTTAATTTTATTCGGCAAGCTGACTTCCAATATGCTCAAGAGCCAGACCTATATATAGCCAACTCTACAACTGTCGCCGAAAGAATTAAGAGGCTTTATAAAAGAAGTGCTCTGACTGTAAATTATCCTATTGATCCCGATAAGTTTGTTTTCTCAAATGACAAAGACGAATACTATCTAATCTCATCTCGCATGATTAGTTATAAGCGTCTTGATATCGTAATAGAGGCTTTTAATTGGCTTGGTTGGCCTCTCATCATTATTGGCGATGGTCCAGAAAGAAAGCGATTAGAATCTCTTGCCTTGGAAAATATTAAATTTCTCGGTTATGTCGAAGACGAATTGCGGTCAAGTCTAATGGCGAAGGCGAAAGGTGTAATAGTTATGGCTTTGGAGGATTATGGTTTAGTGCCCATTGAAGCCAATGCTAGTGGTACTCCGGTAATTGCCTACGGTGCAGGTGGGGTCTTAGATACACAAGTTGATGGAGTTACTGGAATTCTCTTTTCACCCCAAACTCCAGAAGCCTTGCATGATGCTTTGTTTAAAGCTGAGCAAACCCGTTGGGATTATCAAAAAATTAGGAATCATGCTGTCAATAATTTCTCTGAAAAAGCTTTTTTAACTAAAATTAAGCAACTTCTAGGGGAATTGTATGGTTCTTCTGCTCTCGATTTTTTTAGGAAAAAATCCAGCTAGAGTCAAATTTGATCAAGGATGGAAAACTGCATGAATCAAAATATCTCCAATTTCGATAATTCGACAGAGCTAGGCTATAAAGAAATATTCGATATTTTTTGGCGTCGTCGCTCTCATTTTGTGGGAATTTGTGGCGGAATCTTAGCTTTAACTATTCCTTTAGTTTTAATTCAAAAACCTATATATAAAAGCTCTATGCAACTTTTAATCGAGCCTAACTATCAAAATAAATATGATAGTGGTGGATTTGACCCTACTCAATCTAGAGTTGAAATTGATTATGCTACTCAAGTAAACTTGATGCGCAGCTCTCAACTTTTAAGTAGAGCTGTTGAAAAACTTAAGTCTTCTTATCCAGATATTACTATTGCAGAAATTAAAGAGAGTTTTACAGTTTCTCAATTAAGAGAAAAAGAAGCAAAAAAAGAGGTTGGAACCAAAATATTTCAGGCTGATTATCGGGCTCAAAATGCAGAAAAGACGCAAAAAGTTTTGGAAGCAATTCAAGATGTTTATTTGGCATATAATTTAGACCAGCAAAGTAAAAGATTGAAAGAAGGATTGAGGTTTATCAACGAACAAATACCGGAAGTTCGAAAAAAACTAACTAATTCAGAAAGAAATTTAGAGGCTTTACTAACTAAACACAATCTGATTGAGCCATCAAAACAAGCTTTTAATATGACTCAAGTATTGACTGATATTCAACAAAAAAGAGAAGAAATTAAGGCTCAATACAAACAAAGTCAAGGCAAGAGCCTTGCTCTTCAGCAACAGCTAGAATTATCTGGGAAAGCTGGCTTCGTCGATTCAAAGCTAAGTTTATCTAATCGCTATCAAAATCTTTTAAATGAGTTACAGAAAATCGATTTAGAACTAGAAAAGGAACGTACTAGATTTAAAGACTCCAACCCAATCATTCAAAATCTTATAATCGAACGCAATAACAAAAAACTGCTACTAGAGCAAGAAGCCAAAAAGATTTTGGGAAAAACTGAGCTTAATTCAGCTGACTTAAAAAATTTAGAAAACAGTGGTCAATTAGATGTTTCGGATTTAGATATAGCTCAAGCTTTAACCATGACAAGAAATGAATTGATTGGCTTACAATCTAGAGAACAAAGCCTGGCACTAACTGAACAGAAGCTCAAATACAAACTCAACCAATTTCCTAGTTTAATTGCGGAATACAATAGTCTCAAGCAAGAAGTACAAGTTAATCAGGCAACCTTAAAGAAATTACTTGAGTCCAGACAAGAAATTGGTATTATCATTAACAGGGGCGGTTTTAGCTGGGAAGTTATTGAGCCTCCAAAGCTTGGGGTGAAAGTTAGCCCTGTGTTGGCTAAAGATCTAGCATTAGGTGTAATACTATCAGTTTTTTCTGGTGTCGTTTCTATAGTTATTCTTGAGGCATCCGATAATAAAATACGACTTTCCAAACAATTGCAAGATCAAGCCAACTTGCCGCTTTTGGGAACTACTCCGGGGTTAACTAAAGTCAAAAACAATGGATTTGCGGTTCGTTTGCCATTTTTCCCCAGTGAGCCTCAAAAGCATCTTCCCATCAATGTTATAGAGTGGCTTCCATTTCGGGAATCTCTAGACCTAGTTTATGAAAACATTCAACTAATTAGTCAAAATAAGCAAAATTCTCAGATTAATTCGGTAGCAATTACTAGTGCGATTTCTGGAGAGGGTAAATCTACAATTACTCTGGGGTTAGCCTTAAGTGCAGCCCGTCGCCATAAAAAAGTATTAGTTATTGATGGAGATTTGCGTTGTCCTAGTATACACGAAAAATTAGGCATCCCTGATGGTGTAGGTCTCTCCGATTTACTTACCGAAAAGACTGTTCAGCCCAATATATTACAAGTTTCTCTGGCAAACTCGAAGATCGATGTTCTGACTTCTGGTGCAGCTACTGAAGATCCAATTAAGCTTCTCAGTTCTGACAAACTGCAAGAATTAATCAGGAATTTTGAAAAAAAATACGATCTAGTTCTGATTGATACTTCTCCTGTAATTGGGATGGTAGACGCGATCAAAATTGCTTCTTGCTGTAGTGGAACAGTTCTAGTAGCTCGCTTAGAAAAAGCTAGTTTTTCCGATATGGCGGAAACATACAGCTTACTAAGTCGCTTAAATCTCTTAGGAACTGTCGCCAATGATTCTAAAGAAGTTCAACACAGATATGAAAAAAATAGACGTTATTTACCATCTGTAGAACTGTGAAGACAATTGTGATGACAATAATATTCGAGAGGAAAAATCATGATTAATTGTGTTGGAATAACTAGAATCAAAACCCTTGATTTAGACCCATATACTGATAAGGATAAATCTTCGCTAATTTCCTATCATCTCAAGTGGCGCAACAAGATTTTGTTCGTCAATTCTAATGGGAATGCACAACCTTTAGAGATACTGGCACTGAAATCGGAATGGTGGTTAGTAAATTGTCTCCAAAAGTCTCTTGTTAAACAAATTTGTCTTGCTCCCCAACTGGGATTAGTAGGAATTAAAAATTGGGCTACGGTGGGGAAAAAAGCCAACAAAAAAGTATTTTTGCGCACTAGTCCGGATTTAAGCTTATTCCTGCTCCAAAATACCCTGTCTTGGGGTATTAAAAGAACCATTGACTCAATTATGGCTTTGCTTTTGTTGTTTTTATTTAGCCCTTTGATACTAGTAATTATGCTTCGACAGAAATTATCTGGTAATACCGTCTTCGTAAGACAATGGTGTGTGGGTAAACAAGGTTTATTATTTCAGACTATTAAGTTTGCGACAAATAGTTCCTGTTCAACTTTTTTAAATAGAGTCTGGAGTAGTGGTCTATCTAGATTAGGCTTACACAACTTGCCCCAGTTGATTAATATCTTACGAGGTGAAATGAGCTTTGTGGGTCGTTATCCATACGATTTAGATGAAGCTTTGGCCTTGAATGTCAAACAGCGCAAAGTTCTAAAGATTGTTCCAGGAATTATGGGTATGAGGGGTAGAGGAACGTTGAAACAAGATCTAGGCACTATTTCGCTTCTGGATCGAGAATACTTATCCCTTTGGTCACTGGTTGTTGACCTCAAAATTCTGCTACTTAGTCCATTCCTGATATTTCTGGGCAAGAATATTTCTAAAAAAAACTATTTAGTTTCGACGAAGTATAACTAAACCGCGTCTAGTAGTCTGTCAATTTTGAATGTAGACCCATTCATTTTATAGAAAGAAATTTTTTGATCAATTGCTATAAGGAATCAATTGAATGCTCCAAAATGTAGGCAAAAAAGTTAATTGGCTCATCCAGGGAAAAGGGAGTGTAGCAGCTACTGCCCAGACTATGATTACGATGGTGGGAATTTTAGCAATTAATGTATTAACTGGGATAATTACAGCACGGACTCTTGGACCTGAAGGAAGAGGAGAGCAAGCAGCCTTAATTTTATGGCCAGAGTTTATGGCTAATGTAATTACGTTGGGTATTCCTTCCGCTCTGGTTTACAATTTGCGACGTTATCCCGAAGAAAGAAGTAATTTCTTTTCGGCTGCGGTAATTTTATGCTCGATCTTGGGTATCGGTTCCGCTACTGTCGGTATTTTATTTTTACCCCAATGGTTATCTCAATATCCGACTGAAACAATTCGGATGGCTCAGTTGCTGATGCCTATTGTGCCGATTTTTCTACTAGCTCAATTGTTTGCTCTGGCTTTGGATGCTTCTTCTCAGTTTGCGATTTCTAACATAGGTCGCTATATGATGCCTTTAGGTACTTTACTACTACTGTATGGTTTAGTCATCTCTCACAACATTACTCCTTATACTGCTGCTTTAGCGTATATTTTGCCTGGCATTGTGGTTTTCTTATTCCGCCTGGCTTACCTGCGAAAAGTTTTTAAATTTCAATGGTCTGGTTTAACTAAAACTTACCGCAGATTAATGAGTTATGGTGTGCGCTCCTATGGGGTGGAGTTGGTCAAAACTCTCTCTGGAAAATTAAGTCAGGTGGTAATTGTTGGTCTTTTAAGTAGTAGCAATCTGGGAATTTATGTGGTGGCTCTAAATTTATCCCGTATGATGAATGTTTTCCAGACTTCATTTGTCACAGTACTTTTTCCTACAGTAGCTGGTCGTCCGAGAAAAGAAGTGGTGGCACTTACTGGCAGAGCAGTTAGGGTCAGCTTGGCGTTGAGTTGCTTGGCTGGAATTATTGTTAGTTTTCTGGCTCCAGTCCTATTAAACGTACTCTATGGAGAAAAATTTTTAGCTGCGATCGCCGTATTTAGGATTTTATTAGTTGAAATTATTATTAGTGGTACGGTGTGGGTCTTTTTACAAGCTTTTATGGCTGTGGGAAAACCAGGATTTGTTACCTTACTCCAAGGTTTAGGAGTTGCTATTAGCATTCCTCTAATGTTTTTGCTCGTTCCTGTCTATGGTTTAGAAGGAGCAGGAATGGCTTTACTCTGTTCTAGTTTTACTAGATTAATCCTAGTGTATTTAAGTTACGGATTTATTTTAAAAGTACAACCTCCAAGCCTGTTGCTGAATAAGCAAGATATAGATTTTATTTGGCACTCAATTCGCTCTAGATAAAAAAACCTAGATAAAAAAACCTCTAAAAAAACAGATAAAAAAACATAGTTAATAACCTAGAAAGACTTTTAAAAAGACAAAATATGATGAAAATTTGTTTGGTAGCAGTTAATTTTCTTAAGCATCATGGTGAGGGTAGGGTTAATTATGAAATTGCCTGTGAAGCAATCCGTCGTGGTCATGAAGTGACTTTAGTGGCAAGAAATGTCGCTCCCGAGTTAGTAAAAAGCGATCGCATATCTTGGATCAAGCTACCTAGTAAAGGCTTACCAACTCATATTTTATCCTACACCGAATTTTGCTATCGAGTAACCAAATGGTTGAGCAGGCATCGTGACCAATACGATCTAGTTCATGTGAGTGAAGCCAGGTTATGGACAGGAGCCGATATCTTTACTTCTCATTTCTTATTTGACACTTGGTTGAGTTCTCCATTTCATCCTTGGCAAATCAAACCGAGTATTTATAGCTTGTATCAACTGATGGTAGGTAAATGGTTTTCCTTCTGGCAAAATAAACTTTTTCCGTCAGCCCCATCTCTGATTGCAGTTTCCGAAACTTTACGCCAAGAATTAATCGCCAAAGGTATTGCTGAGTCAAAAATACACGTTATTAACAATGGCGTAGAACTAGCAGAATTTTATCCTGGTTTAGCTGAGAGAAAAGCCTTGGGACTACCAGAAAATGTTACTCTGGCTTTGTTTGTGGGGGATATTAAACTACCTCGTAAAAACTTAGAAACCTTACTAAAAGCTTTAAAAACCTTACCTGATGTTCATTTAGCAGTAGTAGGCAAGCTAAAACGTAGTCCCTACGTCAACCAGGTACAAAAATTGGGATTGAGCGGGCGGGTTCATTTCTTAGGCTTTCGTCAGGATGTCTCAGAAATTATGCGTGCTGTAGATTTCTTTGTGTTACCTTCCCGTTATGATACGTTTGGTTTAGTAGTTCTCGAAGCTATGGCGAGTGGTTTACCAGTAATTACCACAAAAGCTATGGGGGTCTCTGCTTTAGTAACTCCAGAGTCAGGGTTTGTCTTGTCCGATACAGAGAATGTAGATGCTTTAGCTGCTGCAATAAACCAACTAACTACTAGTCCTTCTTTGAGAAAGCAGATGGGACAAGAGGGAGTAGCCATTGCTCAAAATCATAGTTGGGGCGATACCGCCAATAAATATCTCGATTTATTTGAACAGCAAAGCCTGGTCAAGAAATCAGTAATGACCAACCAAGAAAAATCCCTGCTCAAGGTTAATTAAGATTATGGCTAGTAACTTTTCTACGAAAAAAATTACTTGGAGTCTAGAACCAGCGCCAGCTTGGACTGCCATAATTGGTATTGTGCTTCTGGGTTTAATCGGTGTGATTCCACCTTTAGGAAGGTTCGTTACCCTAATCTTTCCTGTGGCATCTTTGGCTGTAGGATTTTTCTTATACAGTAGTTATCCGATTCTTTATCTAGGCTTTACCTGGTGGCTCTGGTTTTTAACCCCTTTTGTTCGAAGATTAGCAGATGTAGGCGGTGTTTATACAGAACCAAGTCCCATCTTATTAAGTCCTTTTTTGGTCACAGCTATTTGCGGGATAACACTATTTAAACAGATACCAAAACTATATAGTCAGGGCAAGTTAGGGTTGCCTTTCATTTTAGCTTTAATTGGTTTGTTTTATAGCTTACTTGTCGGTGTTCTTTATCGAGAACCAATGAGGCTGGTGATTGCTACTCTCGAGTGGTTTACTCCTGTTATTTTTGGCTTTCATCTCTATGTTAATTGGCGCAGCTACCCCCAAGTTCAACGCAATATTGAGCGGGTTTTCCTTTATGGAGTTTTAATTGTGGGAGTTTATGGTGTACTTCAATATCTAACTTTGCCTCAGTGGGATCGAGTTTGGTTAACTAATGCTCCTATAGATAGTATTTGCAGTGGTGGAGTAGAACCTTTAAAGTGCCGAGTTTTTTCCACCTTGAATTCACCAGAACCCTTTGCGGGATTTATGGCTGCGGGTTTATTACTTTTACTCTGTAGCACCAATAAATTAAGTATGCCAGCGCAAATTGCAGGTTATTTATCTTTCTTACTGGCAATGGTGCGTAGTGGTTGGTTGGGATGGCTAGCGGGATTTTTTGCCTTGATTTTCTCTCTCAAAGAAAAGTTTCAGATTCGCTTAATTCTGGTATTTCTCATTATGGCTGTCTGCATTGTACCAGTAACTCAAATTCAGCAATTTTCTGGTGTTACAGAGCGATTTGCCACTTTTGGTAATTTGAAGGATGATGGCAGTGCCGATGCTCGACAAGAAACTTATGAAGAGACTTTAAATATTGCTTTAACTAATTGGTTGGGTCAAGGAATTGGCGGTAAGCAATACGATAGTACTCTCTTAGCTTTACTAATGAATTTGGGCTGGATAGGAACTATTTTCTATGTGGGAGGAATGCTGTTGTTGATTTTGAATCTTTTTTATCAGTCAGCCAGTAGAAATGATGCCTTTGCCACTGCTATGAGAGGAGTTATAATAACGATTGTGGCTCGTTTACCTCTTAACAGTCCCCTAAAGGGAGTTCAAGGAATTATTTTCTGGGGTTTTTTAGGCTTAGGAGTAGCCGCCCACCGCTATTATCAGCATCAAAAAATGCTCTCGCTGCAAGAAGCTAATAGCTATTTCATAGGAGGGGAGAAAGGAAATATGTCAGGATAAACCACTTTTTCAGATAAACCACTTCTTCAATTTAATTTTGCTTTTAAATTAACTTTTTTCGGAGAATAACAATGTTAAAAACTACTCAAATTAATGCTATTACTGGTTTTCTACAACTTAATGACTCTGGAAGTAAAGCTCCTGCTTATTTAGGAAATACTTTTATTAAAGAAGGAAAAGTTGGTCAAGGGATTAGTTATTATGCTCAAGCAGCTATAGCGATCGCTGAAAAGGCAATTTTTCGCACTAAACCAGGTTGGCTAGAAGAGTCTTGGGCAGAAAAAGCTTACATCGCCAACCATGAATATAAATTTGTTTATTGTCCTATTCCTAAAGTGGCTTGTTCTAGTTTTAAACGCTTTACAGTAGAACTAAGCGATCTTAAAAATAAAGAAGAGGTACTCAATTTACCCCCTAAGCTATTTCACGCTTATGTAGACCATACTTTATCCTTTTTTGCTCGCTATCTAGAGCGTCGTGATGAAGCGATGGCTTTTTTAGATAACCCTAACTATTTTAAGTTTGCCATTGTCAGAAATCCTTGGGACAGACTGACTTCTGCTTATCTCAATAAATTTGTGAAACCTCTAGATCTTGAACAGTCTAGTTCTCCTGGAAAACCAGTAGTAAAAGAGTATTATCAAAGCCATAATTTACCAGTGGACTACATTAAGGGGATTACTTTCAAACAGTTTATTGAATACTTAGTAGCCCACAAAGATCAAGAAATTGATGGACATTGGCAACCCCAATCGATGTTTATCAATGATAATCATTTTGACTATATTGGTCGTATTGAAACCCTCGATACTGACTTTAAAGCGATCGCAGATAGAATTGGTGTAGAGATTAATTTAAGTTGGGCAAATCGCAGTAAAAGAGCCACTGTCGCAGACAACAATTTAGCAGATAACAATTTACCCCAAAAAGCGCCAGGCGAGCGTCATTATGCTGACTACACCCCCCCAGAATTGCGTCAGCTTTCTCAGTATCCCGCTTATACAGAGTTTTACACTCCTGAGCTTTTGGAATTAGTTAGACAAAGATACACTGCCGATGTGGAAAATTTTGGTTATCAATTTGGCAGTTAAGCAAAGACAATCAGAAGGAGTATTAATTGGATTTATGAAAAAAGTTCTTTGCCTTGGTACAGCAGGAAAAGGGGGTCAAGATGAACGCAGAATTTATCGCTTGTCAAAATGGCTCGATGCAGATGTCTCTTACTATTTTATAGATCGCTCTATTTCTAAAATAGAAGCAGCCAAAGATGTGTGGCGAGTGCTACGGTCTGAGTCTTGGGATTTAGTTTACCAAGAGGGGACAGGTTTAGCAGGAGGAATCAATCTAATTTTGGCTTCTCTACTGCGAAAACAGCCCTATGTAGTTTCTTCTGGCGATCCGATAGCGGGATTTTTCCGGACCACTAAAGGGAACTTAGTGGGTAGCGTCTTTGAAATTTATGAACATTTACTCTATCGCTGTAGTGCCGGATTTATCGGTTGGACACCCTATTTAACAGGGGTCGCCATGAGAATGGGTGCGCCAAAAGCAGTAACCGTAGAAGGGGCGGTAGCTTCTGATATTTTCTATCCTTATAGCTCAGAAAAACGCCGCTTAATCCGTCAGCAGTTGGGTATCCCTGAAAATCACCTCGTTTGTGGGGTAGTGGGTAGTTTAATTTGGGTTCCTCCCCAATCCTACTGTTATGGCTATGAGTTAGTCGAGATTTTGAAACGGGTTAAACGAGATGATATTTCTTTTCTCATTGTGGGGGATGGAGATGGTAAGGCTCGTATGGAAGAAGCTGTTCCCGAAGAGTTACGCTCTCGTATTGTCTTCACAGGACTTTTACCAGAGTCAGAAGTAGTCTCAGCCATGAATGGGATGGATATCGGCTTTGTCACCCTATTTGGAGAGATGGGCAATTACCGTTTGACTACCAAGCTACCAGAGTATCTTAGCTGTGGTGTTCCCGTGGCAATGAATCCTACTGCTGGCTTCTATGATTATGCAGCTAATGGGGGTTGGGCATTACCTGAAGGACATCCCAGCGATCGCAAATTTTTAGACCAATGTGCTTTATGGCTTGATAATCTCAGTTGGCAAGAAGTTAACACCAAAAAACAGGCTGCGGTAGAAGTAGCTGCTAAATACTTTGATTATGAAGTGATTGCACCTAAATTCCGTGATTTTATTCATCGGTTGTTAGACCCTGAAAGTTTAGTTAAAGCTCCAGCGATCGCATTAACTGAGGAGCAAGGAAAAAGGAATCAGGAAAAAGGAGAATCTCAAAGGTCAAAAATACTTTTTTGAATTTGGCATTTTAAATTTTAAGGCATTTTTAAAGTTTAAGGCATTTTAATTTTTAATTAGTAAGGAGGGTTAAAATCTTTATGCTTGTTTTCATAGTCCCAATTAAAAGCGCTCAAGTCTCTAATTCTTGGTCACAAGTTTGTCAATTATTTGAGCGTACTTTACGTTCTATTTGTCAACAAACTAGTAATAATTTTCGGGTAATTTGTGTTTGTCACGAACGTCCAGAAATTGACTTCACTCATCCTGCTGTGAGTTATGTAGAAGTAGATTTTCCTATTCCTTATTGGAACAAAAAAGTTTTTGTTAGAGCAGAAAATCACAATCAGTGTGTTGATAAAGGACGCAAAATGTGGCTAGGTCTAGCAGAAGCTAAACAGTATAATCCTGAGTACATCATGTTTGTTGATGCGGATGATTGTATTAGTAATAAAATAGTAGAGTTTGTTCAAGGACACAAGTACAATCATAACGGCTGGTTTTTTGAGCAAGGTTATGAATACGAAGAAGGCAGCAGCCAAATTTACCTACGTCCAAAAGAATTTAATCAAAAATGTGGCACAAGCTATATTTTTAAATTTGATTTAGTATTTCCTCAATGGGTAGATTTTGATTCAATTACTAGAGATTATCAACGCCACCAAATGTTTGGCAAATATCTAGCAGAAAGAGGCACCCCTCTAAGTCCTTTACCGTTTCCTGGTTCTATCTATATGACAGACAACCAAGAAAATATCTGGTTGCAAAAAAGCTTTTTTACCCAAAAAGATCGCCCAATAAAAGAGCAAATTAAATTTCTAGCAGGAGACTTTTATAAAAGAATTAAATCTCAAAAAGTCTCAGCACAACTTAAACAAGAATTTGGTCTTTATAGTCTACAAGAAAGACAGCCTTTGCAACAAGTTGTATAAGTTGGGTTGGTCTTGATTATCAAATTCAAAGAGGATATTTCCTTGGTAGTTTTTAAGACTTTTCCCATGAAGAACTACCACTTTTATCGGGTTTACTCCAATTGATGCTAGCCAGACCATCCAATTAAGAGCTTTCAGGGTAGTAAAAACAGAAGTTCTGGTCAACCACTCATGTATTGCTACTCTAGCTTCATCCAATATTCCATCGTATTCTATTTCAATACTTTGATCATGAAACATAGGAGAATAAAACCCATGAATGCCACTAACTTGCTCTTGACCAATTGGGATTCTAGCTAAATGAGATATCTCATAATGAAACAAATTATGGTAGTTATAAACGTATCCTTTTATTTCTAAAGGTTTACCATCTTTAATTACTGTATCGTAGCTCAGACAACCCATCACCTTCTTAATTTTTGAAAGTTTTCGATGACGACGACGAGAAAAACAAAGAGGTTTAAATTTAGAATTTAAAGTTTTTTCTGGCATATGGTGAAAATATATATATCGTCAAAAAATAAATCAACTCAGATATAACAGTTTTAGCCTAGTTATCCCAATTCTTCAATAAAGAATACATTACCTATGAAAGTTTTATTTCTCGATCAAACTGGTAAATTAGCAGGAGCAGAAAGGGTTTTATTAGACCTAGTTAAACCCTATGGAATGGAGTGCTTAGTGGGACTATTTGAAGATGGTCCATTTCGGGAATTACTTACAAAACAAAATACTCCTGTCACGGTTTTGGCTAGTAAACCCATCGCAGTCAGAAGAGAAAGTAATTTACTACAAGGTGTGAG
>JASJEK010000169.1 GCA_030064915.1 Xenococcaceae cyanobacterium MO_234.B1 | reverse complement strand
ACTCTGAAGTCTGACACCATCTCCATGAGGGCTGTGTCCCAGCCCCAGGATTCTCATTCCTTCTAATCTGATATTTTTAGCAGCATTCTCGTCCCTTGAATGTTTTGTTTCACACACAGAACAAGTCCACTCTCTTTCTGAAAGCTGTAAATCTTGATATTTATGACCACAATTGCTGCATAGTTTACTCGAAGGAAAGAATCTATCTATCTCTACTAAAACACCACCCTTATCTTTGAGTTTATACTCCAGAAAGTTGAGAAACATTCCCCATCCAGATTGAGAAATAGATTTACTTAATTTACGGTGTCTTGGTGCGCGTTCCTTTGCGGAGGGAACCTCCGCAGGGTCGCACCGCTTTTTCACCATACCTTTTATATTTAGATTCTCAACTATTACGACTTGGTTTTCGTCGCTTATTTTTCGAGATAGTTTGTGTAAAAAATCTTGACGAGCATTGCTTAATCTTTCGTGAACTCTCGCCACTAATTTTCTCGCTTTTTCCCGTCTCTTACTTCCTTTTTTTCGCCGAGAAAGTTGCTTTTGTTGCTTTCTCAGATTACGTTCATGACCTTTGAGCCATTTCGGGTGTTTCACTGACCAACTATCTTGACCATTGTAACCATAACAATAGTCTTTTAATCCTAAGTCAATACCTAAAACCTGACCCTGAGTAGATTGCTCAATTTCTCTTTCCCCTAAATCTAAACCAATGGAAGCATAATATTTTCCTGTGGTCGTCACCGATATAGTTACAGTTTTTATTTCCCCTTCTATTGATTGAGTAATCTTGGTTTTGACCAAACCGACTTTAGGAATCTTTAAGCAATCATTAACCAGAGTAACATTTTGAGGAAAGCTAATCGATTGCTTCTTTTTTTTTGCTTTGAATCTGGGTTTTCTCCCTCGACCGGAAAACCAGTTTTTCATTGCTTGCTCTAAATGCTTGGTAGTAGCTTGTAGAACTTGAGAGTAGCAGTCAGTTTTCAACCAAGGTAATTCCTTTTTCAACTCAGGAAGCATCCCATTAAGTTCCGTGCGTTTTAGCCATCTACCATTAGTAGAGCGATTTTCGTACTGTAATCCTAATGCAAAATTCCACCAAAAACGAGAGCAGCCAAATTGCTTTGCCAGTAGCTGTTTTTGTTCTGTAGTTGGATATAGTCTTACCTTTACTGCTTTTCTCATGAGATAATCATATCATTTTCACGCTCTAGAAGAGTTAGGTAAATATGTTGAGCAGCAAAATAGACCTTGTGAACCATAGACCTTGTCCGTAATTCATGAGGGGCTGCGTGCTGAATTTAGTTCAGCACTTTAAAAGCCCCGTCCCACCGCCTATACGGGGGACTTCTTACGGCGGAAAGTTAAATTAGGGTTAATTTTTGTTTAAGTCCCGTTAACAGAAAAAGATAGTTCAACTGTTGGTTCTAAGAGTCAGACTACCAAGTACGAATTGAGCCAAATCATCAGCTTTCTTAGATTGTTCTGCTGCTAATGTTCGTAGCGTAAACTCTTGCTCAACAGCATCTCCAATTTGTTTTTGAATCTCCTCTGGCGGGACAATTATTTGTAATTCTAGTAGCTTAGACGGGCTAATTCGTTGTCGTCCCGTTGCACCAGTAACATTTGCTGTCGCTTGTAGTGTAAAGTGGTCAGAGCGCAAAGCCCGAAAAAGATAATAGAGATTGATTTCAGCTTGCACTTTTTTCCTCAAGACAATAAATTCAGTTGAAGCAACTGCATTAGTTACATCCTGAGTTACCAGTGCAATTTTCTTGTTTGCCAAACTAGGCATAATTTTTGCAAACAGAATGTCATTTTGTTGAAAGCGGTGTTTTGTGCTTCCTATCTCGCTTCCTTGATTGACTTTAAAGGTTAATATAGAGCCATAGATGTCATCTACCTCTCTTAAATCTATATATTCAAACGTTTGATTGGCATATTTGCTAGAACGCGGATTCACACTTTTTGAGATTACTTCTACAAAGTTGCCTAACGGTTGCTGTTCAAAATCACCTATCTGCTCATGCAAATATTGTGTATAAGCTGCACCAGCATCAACTGTATCGATGCTGCTTGCCGACTCTTCAGTAATTGTTAATATTAGGGGTTCTGTTTGAATTAACTCTATGGTCATTACAAGTTGTTCTTCAAACTATGATAGACTTCTGCGATAACAGGTAAATCATTTAAGTCAATTTCTCTATAATATTTTGAGGTAATATCATAGCCAACACGCTCTGCTTGTGCCAAAAAACGCTTCTTGTTATCTTTAGCAGTATTCTTTAAATATAGAACGCAGGTTCTAGCGTTAGACCCTCCAAATGGCTTAAACGATCCCACAGGCAAACTGATACAAGCATGAACATGGGCGTTAGCTTTCACAAAGTTACGGACTTCGGTTTCTGAAACTCCGCTGGCAACACCATGAGGTAGGATAACTAGCAAGCGACCAGTTTCAGGTTTCAACAACCTAATAGCTCTCTCAAGAATAAGATAATCTGAACCTTGAGCAGCTTTACCACGTCCTAAAGCATACCGATTTAGAGAAGCAGAGTCTTCATAAGGTATATTAAACGGAGGATTAATAAGAATCACATCAAACTTTGCTGCATTGTTCTGCTCAATCCCTGAAAAATCTGTCCTTCGTCCATCTGTATTCTCAAAAAAATCCTCCCTAATTGAATCTCCGGTATAGATGTGTTCATAACCATCTCCATGCAAAATCATATTTATTCTGCATAAAGTAGCCAGCCGTGGATTTATCTCAATACCCCATAAGTTATTGGTTACAAGATCGCTAACCAACCGATCTTTCTCATCTTGTCTAGAATCGAGAGAACGAATTTTTTTGCGAACGTTTATAAACGCTCTAATTAAAAATCCACCACTTCCGCATGATAAGTCGAGGACTTTTTCTCCAATTTGTATATCGGCTATCTCGACCATAAATTCAACTAACTGCCTTGGAGTCAGATATTGTCCCAAGTCACCCCGAAGTGTTCCAGTAAGAAAAGCCTCATAAACAGAACCAACTACATCACCTCCAGCTCCGGCTAAACCAAGTGGAGTCTTAAATCCATAAAGACCAAATGGTTCTAATTCGCGGACAATTTTGGCAACGGTTTCATTGTTTCTAATCTGAATTTGAGTACCAGTAGGAAATACATTAAAAGTTTGTTTGGCTTCAGAAAACATTTGTTGTAAAGCAGCTAGTGGTCCACTGCCCAGAAGCCATTGGGAAGTGAAGCGATTGGACGCAAGACCTTCAGCAGCTCTTTTCTCTTCATTAAACTTACAAGTGAGAATTTTAGTCAGTTCATCAAATGCAGATTCGGCAATAAGCCCTTCCTTAGCTAGCTCTTTTCGACATTCCTTAAATGTTTTTTCTAAGTCACCTTTATTTTCAATGGTTACTAAAAGTCTCTCAGCAGCTTGTCTCTTCTCTATTTGAATTGCAGTGCTAGAAACAGCTAGTATTGTACTCTCAAGTTCTTGTGGCTCGGGAATAGCTTCTAAACCACTGATGTCATCTCTATCTAAGTAGTAAATTTCCCAATTGCGTCCATTAGTCAGAATAGCAATTGGTGTAGGTGGATCGAGAAGTTGAGCATAGGATAGAGCCTGATTAACATCTTCTTCTCTGAGGCGATGCTGAATACGCTTAGTCTCGACAACAAGAGATGGGCGTTTCCTAATGTATACAACGATATCAGCTTGCTTCCTGAAACGATGTCCTGATGTTCCAGTAATTGAAACTTTTCGCCCTATTTGATTCCTCTTGTAACCTAGCCTCAGTAAGAAAGGAATGACAACATTCTCAGCGCAGTCGTCTTCTGAGTTCAACGGCGGTGCGTTGCGAAAAATATCATCTAAGATAGCCTGCTTATTCAGTGGCATGCTTTATGTTGCCAGTTTGTTTTCATAACAACTAAGATTACTGCTTTATATTGCAGTAACCAACACCTGATTATATCAAGAATTCCTTTACGTATTTTGGGATAGTATTGTTCTCTAGCCAGCCATGCACCATAAAGCAATGATTGTTGAATATCCTGAGCTTCTAAATTCGCCTAAGTTTAAGTAGATTAGAAGTTTCGCATTGACAAAACGGACAAAGGATGCAAATGATATGCAAAGCGAATACTAGATATTCGTTGTCAGGCGATCTGCCGAAGGCAGCACTGCGTGGTCAGGCGAAGCCTGGCGGGGAGCGATCGCTACTAAAGGAGAAAAGCTATAAGACTTCTGAGTAAACCCTCAACTGCTCGCGCCGACTACCCTCACCAGCGATCGCTATTTCAAAAGTTTGATTAGAAAGTTCCTCGCCAACCTCTCGCACTAAAATAAAAGCATCCCTTGATGATAGGGATGTCAGTCAACCGAATATTTCTCAAATTCTTAATTCAACCAGAATAATGAACAATCCAATTATCGAAACTGACTTAGGACAAATATTAAGCGAAATCAGGCAGGAGTTAAAAACCATTAACGATCGCTTGAATAAATTAGAAGTAGGTCAAGGGAGAATAGAAGAAAAGCTTAATTCCCAAGAAAAGATAGCTGAGGAGTTGAAAACGTCCCAAAAGAACCAAATATGGGCATTGATAATCCTTGCTTTCACTGCTGTTGCTACTTTAACAGGTACATTAGGAAAAGTAGTTTTTTTCCCATAATCAATAATCAATTCTAGGGTTTAGGCTGCATGATAGTAACCTCATTTGCCCTAAGGGAAAATCGCTCTTTAATTGATCGCGATTTGAGTAAATAATAGGCAGCAGGAATAAAATAAAGAGCTAGTAGAGTCGCACCAATTACCCCACCTGCGATCGCAACCGCTAAGGGAGGCCAAAATTCACCACCAGATAGAAGCAGGGGAACAAAACCGATCGCGGTAGTTAGAGTGGTAGTGAGGACATGACGAGTAGAATGTAAGACTACTTGTTGTATCGCTTTAGGGTTGCCAGTTTTCGCTACTGGATGATGAGAAATAGCACTGAGAACCACAATCGAATCATTTACTGCTACACCAATTAAACCCACTGTACCGATAATGGGGTTAAAGCCAAAGGGATAGCCAAATAGCCAGACGGAGAAGATACCCAAGCCAGCAGAGGCGATCGCAACTATGCCTATAACGGCTGCTAGTTGGAATGAACCAAGAGAAAGAACCAAAGTTGCAACCATAACAACTGTTATGACTCCTACAGTAGCAACTAAGCCCCCGATAGCATCATTTCTTTCTTCTGACTCTCCACCAAATTCATAACTATAGCCAGAAGGTAAGTCAAAATTGTTACTTGCTAATTTGGCTTGAAATTGACTTAAAATCTTTGCTGGTAACACTCCAGCCGTCAGAAAACCTTGAACTGTATTAACTCTTTGTCCGTTGTAGTGAGTAATTTGCGCTAGTTCTGGTTTGATTTGGACTTTACCCAAGGAAGAAAGAGGAACAGCAGTAAGAGGATTATTCTCATTACTATTAATACTGGGAGAGGTTGCTAATAAATCTAAGGAAGAGATTTGGGATAAATTACTGCGATCGCGATTTCGCAAACGAACTCTGACAGGTAATTCTTCAGTTGCTTCTA
Organism: Xenococcaceae cyanobacterium MO_234.B1; assembly: GCA_030064915.1. Taxonomy (GTDB): domain Bacteria; phylum Cyanobacteriota; class Cyanobacteriia; order Cyanobacteriales; family Xenococcaceae; genus JASJCP01. The sequence continues at coordinate 4,582 of JASJEK010000169.1, read as the reverse complement.
ACACTGAACCACCAACCGCACCTTCTAGAGTAGTATCTAACTGTTGTGCAATACTCTTACGGTCTAATCCTGCTAAACGGGCTTGTTCTTCATCTAGTTGTAATTGTAGTTGGGGTTGAATTTCCCCTAAACTAGCACGAGTATGGTTTACTTCTGGTATTTGCACTAAAGTTTGTCTGGCTGCTTCTCCCAATGATTGTAAGCTTGACAAATTAGAACCATAAATCCGCATTTCAATAGGTGCAGCAAAAGGAGGTCCTTGTTCTAACTGTCTGACAATAATTCTGGCTGTGGGAAAAGCTTTATCTAGTTCGGTTTGCAACTTTTGGGTTAAGGAACTAGAAGTAAGAGTATTTAATTGCACTAAAGCTTGGGCGTAATTAGCTTGTTGCTCTTTTCCACCAGTCAAATTGTAGTAGAAACGGGGAATATTTGTCCCTAATAACCAGTGAACATCTTTTACTTCTGGATAATTAATGATTTGTTGACGAATTTGTTTAATTACAGTTTGAGTCCGCGCCAAAGAAGCTGAAGATGGTAACTCTAGTTCGATTTGGAGTTGATCTCGATCCGCAGCAGGAAAGAATTGTTGTTCGAGACTCCCAGCTTGTATAAAACCGATAACTGGTAATAGCAAAGCTAGCAAGATTGACAAAACAGGTTTAGCAATTGCCCATCTTACGGTGCGTCGATATAACCTAGTCAAAACAGGAAAAGAAACACCAGTTTGCAACCATCCCCATGGGGAGACTGATTTATTGTGATTATTATGGTTATGATTTCGCCCCCCTAGTCCTCCAACCGCACTGTTGGGGAACGGGGTGTACAGAATTTCGAGGAAACCTACCTCACCCTCAAGTCTGGAGGGAAAAGAGTTTAAAAGTCCTTGAGGATTGGGGGATTTAGAGGGTATTTTGCTATACCGATGCAACTTAGCAGTCAACGCTGGAATAATAGTTAAAGAAATAAATAAGGAACAAGAGACAGCTACGATCACGGTAATAGCGATTGTTCCCACAAATTCACCCACACTTCCAGGTAATAGTGCGATGGGTAAAAAAGCTAAAACAGTAGTCAGGGTTGAACTTAATAAAGGAATTGCTAAAGTCTTGATGCTATTAGTAATTGCAGTTTTTATTTTGGCATTGGACAATTGGAGATTAATTAGAGATTTGGAAGTAACCAAATTCTCCCTTGTCTCCTTGTCTCCCTTGTCTCCCTTGTCTCCCTTGTCTTCTTGTCCCCCTTGTCCCCCTTGTCTCCCAGTCTCCTTATCTCTCAGTCTTCCAGCAACCTCATCTACCATGACGATCGCATTATCAATTAAAATACCCAAGGCGACGATTAATCCTGTAATAGACATTTGATGGAGAGGAATATCTAACCAATTCATCCAACCAAACACCATCAATACTGATAAAGGTAACGCCGAACCGACTATTAAAGCACTGCGCCAACCCATCATAACTACAGTTACGCCAAAGACTAAAGCTGCACCTAGTAAGAGATTAATAATTAAACTATTGAGCCTTGTTTCAACATAACCACTTTGATCGAAAATAATAGGTAAACCAATACTACTGGGTAACTCTGACTGAAACTCGGCTATCCTTTGATGGGCTGCTTTTGCCCAACGATCTAGCCTTTGTCCTGATTCTACATGAACTGCGATCGCTACACCAGGATAGCCATTAATCAAAGCAAGTTCATTAGCGGGTTCGGTAATTCCTTTATGGATAGTTGCGATGTTTTGTAACGGAACAAATTGACCCCCACTGCCAAAATTAATTGGAATTTGTCTAATTCTGGCTAAAGTATCTAATTCTCCTGCAACTTCAATTAGTAAGTTATTATCATTACTACGTAATTGTCCAGCAGCAATCTTGGCATCACTTTGAGCAATTTGTTGTGATAATTCTCTCGCCGTCAGATTGTAACTAGCCAAAGTTTGAGGATTAATTTCGACGACAATTTCTTCTTGAGGATCGCCAAAAATTTCGACTTCTTCTGTTCCCGATATACTTTCTAAACGTTCTTTTAAAACTTCTGCTTGCCGACGTAAAATTGCATAGTTAGGTTGATCGTCTTGCTGCCAAGTCAAAGCAGCAATCAAAGCATAGGCTTTAACTTTAATTTCTTCTAATTCTGGCTCCCTAATATTAGCAGGTAGTTCGTTATTGACTTCATCCAGTTTGTTCCGAACTCGCGACCAGACCAAATCTACTTCTTGTTTATTGATACTATCTTGTAGCTCAATATTAATAATAGAACTACCCGCACGGGAAGTAGAACGATAGTTGTCAATCTCTTCAATTTCTGTTAGTTTATCTTCGAGCTTTTCTGTCACTAAAGCTTCTACTCTTTCTGCATCAGCACCAGGAAAAAAAGTCTTAACAACAGCACCACGAGAAACTAATTCGGGGTCTTCTAATCTTGGTAAAGTGAAATAAGAAGAAATGCCCCAAACACAAATTAAGATGATAGTAAGAATGAGTAAGCGGACGTTGCGATAAAATAAAGTAAACATAATTGGTAGGGGCGCAAGCCTTGCGCCCTAATAATTGATAGATGACACCAGAAGAAATTAAAAGTACTATCGAACAGATGTTAGCTGTTCAAAGACAGATACAAGAAAGCCAAATCAAAAATACAGATAACATAGCCAGGTTAGAGCAGCAGGTTCAGGAAAATGCAGCCTTAATTAGAAAAGATAGAGAAGATATCAGCAGTTTGAAAGACGATATCAGAACTTTGGTTGCAGAAATAGCTAAGTTGACAGTAGATCAAAGGGAAAAGTTTAATCAATTTTATGGTTATCATCAATCTGCTGATTCAGAACGCTTGAATATAATAGAGAGATTAATCAAAGTAGAACAAGAAATAGCTCAAATTAAACAGCAATTACGCGATCGCTCTTAGTCGAATTTCTCCCTGATTATTTGCTAGTAAATAAGTGATTTTCTGGTGACATATACAATTAGGTTTTAATTGACTTTTCTGGCTGCTTAAATTGAGCATTCAAGTCAAAATCATCACTACTACAAATAGTTTCTAAATCTCTGACTCGTTGTTCTATTTGCTGAAAATTATTAGATAATTCAACGATTTTTTGATTACCAGAACGCCAAACTGCAACTGTACTTGTACTAGCTCCTAAAATTACAGCTAGCGGTAAAATAATACCACTTCTAGACATAGCAACCAGAGGAATACAAATAGCCATCATTCCTGTCGCAAAACCCCAAATAATAGCAGTAGTCCCAACTTTTATGCCGTTTTTTTCTGCGATATTTTCCATTTTATTACCTCATTATTTGCTGAAAATTTTAATTATCCGGTAGGGTGGGCATTGCCCACCCTACTGATTGACCAGGAACCAGTCTTTGTGTACCATCAGTAACAATCGCATCTCCTGGTTTAAGTGTTCCCCTAACTAAAACCTGTTCTCCGTTGGTGTCTAATACTTCTATGAATCTGCGTTCGACTTGATAAGATTTAGTATTAGTTACAGAAGTTGAATCATTGTTAAGTACCTAAGCAAAATTAATTGTATATTTTGTCCCAAAACCTTTTAAAACCTTTTCGACATACTCAACTAAATTTTTCCAGCTAGAGTATGCCTCTTTTTCAACAAGTCGATTGGTCATGGCGGGGAAACCCCGCCGACCCTCGACTTCAATCCACTCATATTTCATAAATCGCCAGAGAGTCTCAATCAAATTAAGTTGTGGTGAATAAGTGGGTAACCAGAATATTTCCAATTTTTTTTGTCGCCATTCTGCTATTTTTTTCTGAAAAGCTTTGCTTGTGTGAATGGGAGCATTATCTATGACTACTACCGTTAGTTTATCTATTTTTTGAACATAGTTATCCAAAAATTTAATCACGATTTCACTAGTTATTTTAGTTTCAAAAATATAAGATTCGCTCGTCATTATTCCTATTTAATAAACCAATGACATTTAGGCGTTTACTTTTATTACTTTTGAACCCTGATGCTCCTGATTTATCCTGCCAACCATAAGGGACATAGGGGGTTAAACAAAAACCACTTTCGTCTAAATATCTTAAATCTAAAGCTCCCTGGTCTGATAGCTTCTTCAAGGCTTCGAGAATTCGCTTTTTATTCTCATATACTTCTGGGTCTGGTTTTCCACCCACTAGATTTCTGATTCTTTTCCATTTCATTCCCAAACATTTTACGACTCTCTTGATTGTGTCTTTACTGGCAACAACGTCCCATTCTTTTTGGATTTTTTCTTGAACTATTATCAGGTTTTTTGGTGTTTCTTTAACCCAGGCTTTAATGATTTCTTGTTGTAATGGGTCAAACAGCTTTTTCCGACCTCGACCCCCACGATCATATAGTCCCACTAAACCTAACGATTCCCAATTATTTAGCCAATTATAAATTGTGTTACGACTGACTCGCTCATATTGCCATTAATTCTGATATTTTATACTTTTGATAACTTAATAAAATACAATGGGCTCTTTGTCTTACTTGATGATATTGACTCTGCTTGTAAATTCTTTTTAACAGTTTTGATGTATCTTTTGTTAAGCCTTTGATATATCTCAT